>CAYNCH010000254.1:0-3508 GCA_964395815.1 uncultured Methyloversatilis sp. | reverse complement strand
CCTCTCCGGTGAAAACGGCAACGACAACGTCTTTGGTCTGGCCGGCACCGATGCCGGCCGCCTGACCGTTTTCGACCGCAACGACTGGAATGCGCCGCCGGCCTCGGGCTCGAACCCGCCCGACGCCCATGTCATCTGCCCGTGCACGATGGGCACGCTCGCCGAAGTGGCCGCCGGCACGGCGAAGGACCTGATCACGCGCGCGGCCGATGTCGCGCTCAAGGAAGGCAAGCCGCTGATCCTGGTGCCGCGCGAAACGCCATTCTCGACGCTGCACCTCGAGAACATGCTGAAGCTGGCGCGCGCCGGCGCCGTCATCCTGCCGCCGAGTCCGGGCTTTTACCACCGCCCGGCCGACATCGGCGGGCTGGTGGATTTCGTCGTGGCCCGCATTCTCGACCGCCTGGCCGTTACGCACGAATTGATGCCGCGCTGGGGGGCGCCAGCGGAATGATGGAGATCCCGCTCTTCCTGCTCAATACCGTGCTGCACTCCGGTGGCCGGCTGGAACTGCGCGTCTTCGAGACGCGCTACATGGACATGGTCAAGGAGCGCCTGCGGGCCGGCCTGCCCTTCGGCGTCTGCCTGCTTGAACGTGGCGAGGAGGTGGCCGTGTCGCAGGGCGGGGAAGCGTTGCCGCATCGTGTCGGCACGCTGGCCAGCATTGTGGACTGGGAGATGCCGCAGTTCGGCATCCTCAATGTCGTGACGCACGGTGGAGCGCGCTTCCGCATCGTCGAGCATCGCACCCAGCAGGATGGTCTGGTGCGCGCGCAGGTCGAGATCCTGCCCGATCCGCCGGTGACGCCGATTCCCGGCGACTATGCGCGGCTGGTACCGATGCTGCGTGGCCTGATCGATGCGCTGGAGGATCCGCCGCCGCAGCCCTACCGCTTCTTCGATGCGGCCTGGGTGGCGGACCGCTGGGCCGAGTTGCTGCCCTTGCCGCTGGATGTGCGCCAGCGTGCGCTGGAAATGGATGACGGCGTTGCCCGCCTCGATGCGATCTACCGCTTTCTCGAACAGGAGGCGGGCTGAGCGGCTGGCCCGCGCTCAGCCGACGATGCGGTCGGCCACGTCGACTCGCACGGCAGGGCGCTCCAGCACGGCGATGACGGCCTCGGCATAGGTTTGTACCCAGTCGCCACCGGCCGCGAAACGTTTTTCCCCGCCGTAGAGGGCGATGCCCAGAATCCGGTCGAGAACCAGCACTTTGCCCATCGGGTTGGTGGGTTCGCATTCCAGCGCCTCCCACTGCGCATCGAGCCAGCGATTGGCCTCCTCGCGCGACAGGGTGCCGTGCGCGATGAGCTCGTAGTCGCGGCTGCGGTCGAAAACGACATTGACGATACTCGACATGGCGGTTGTTCTCCCTCAGGTTGATGCGGCGATTCTAAAGTGCGCTGCCGCTGCAATTGTCGCCGTACGGACTTTTTGGTGCCCGAAGCGCCGTATGGCCACCGGCCATTGCTTGATCTGCGATAAGAGATGCGGCCAGGACGGCTTATAACATTCCTCCTTCGATATAACAGGTATTCTGTCGGCCAACGAATCACCGAGTGCGGCGGCACGCTTTCCGCGGAGGATGTGGCAATGAAGATGAACTTGCGCAACAGGCTGTTCCTGATGGTGGCGATACCCCTGGCGGGATTGCTCTGGGTGTCGGCCTGGAACACGATCGAAAAAATCATGCTGGCGGCCGAGATGGGGCGCCTGCAGGGACTGGTATCCGTCGCGACGCGGGTCGGGGAGCTCGTCCATGAGCTGCAGAAGGAGCGCGGCATGAGCGCCGGCTATCTGGGCAGCAAGGGGGCCAGCTTCGCCAAGGAGCTGCCACAACAGCGCGAAGCGAGCAGTGCCCGCCAGAAGGAGCTGGCCGCGGTGCTGGCCAGCTTCGATGCGAGTCATTTTGGTGCGCAGATGGTGGAGCGCGTGGACGCGGGCCGCCAGATGCTCGATGGCCTGGAGGCGAAGCGCCGGGCGGTCACCGACATGACGATCCCCGGTGCCGAAGCGATTGGCTACTACAGCCAGACGATCGCGACCCTGCTCGAAATCCCCGGCCAACTCGCCACGCTCAGTTCCGACCAGGATATTTCGAGCGCCGCCACGGCCTACGCCAGCCTGTTGCAGGCCAAGGAGCGTGCCGGCATCGAACGCGCCCTGTTGTCCAATGCCTTTGGCGCCGACCGTTTCACGCCGCAGATCCTGATCCGCTTCCTGCGCAATGCCGCGGAGCAGGACACCTGGTTTGGCATCTTCAAGCAGTATGCCAGCCCGGCGCACCGGGATTTCGCCGCGGCGACGATTCACGGGCCGGTCGTTGACACGGTGGCGGCGACCAAGCAATACGCCGTCGATAACCTGCAAGCCGAGTCGCTCGGGAAGGACGCAAAAGCCTGGTTCGCCGCAGCGACGGGTCGCATCGACCTGATGAAGCAGGTCGAAGACCGTCAGGCGACCGATCTCACCGAGGCCATGCGCGACCTGCAATCGACCAGCAACCTGATCGCCTGGTTTTATGGTGTCGCGACGCTGCTGTCCGGTCTCGTGATCCTGCTGATTGCCCAGCGCATCACGCGGCGCATCATGGGCCAGATCGGCGGCGAGCCCGAAACGGCTGTCGATTTCGCCCACGCGGTCGCCACCGGCAAGCTCGACAACACGCTGACGCTCAAGCCGGGCGACGACGACAGCATCCTGGCCTCGATGAATCGCATGCAGACCGAGTTGCGCGAACGGATAGAAGCCGAACGCAAGGTCGCCACCGAAAACCAGCGCATCCGCATCGCCCTCGACAATGTGTCGACTGGCGTGATGATCGCCGATGCGAGCCGGACGATCATCTATACCAACAAGTCGGTGCAGGCGATCCTGAAGGGGGCCGAAGCCGACATCCGCCAGCAATTGCCCGACTTCAACGCCGACCGGCTGGTCGGCAGCAATATCGATGCCTTCCACAAACATCCGGCGCACCAGGCCAAGCTGCTCGCTGAACTCGCCGGCCGCCATGTCGCCCATCTGGAAATCGGTTGCCGGCACATGATGGTGACGGCCAATCCGGTGTTCGGCATGGATGGCGAGCGTCTGGGCTCGGTCGCCGAATGGCAGGATCGCACGGCCGAAGTCCAGGTCGAGCGCGAAGTGCAGGAGCTCGTCCAGGCCGCGTCACTGGGCGATTTCTCGGTGCGGATCGATCCGGAAGGCAAGACCGGCTTCTTCGCCGGCCTGGCCACCAGCATGAACGTGCTGCTCGACACCACCAACAGTGCGCTGGAAACCGCTTCGGAAGTGCTCGGCCGCGTCGCCAAGGGCGACCTGACGCGCCAGATCGAGGCGGACTACCACGGCACGCTCGGCCAACTCAAGGACGACACCAACACCACGGTCGAGCGCTTGCGCGAAGTCGTCGGCCGCATCAAGGAAGCGTCGGAAGCCATCAATACCGCGGCGCAGGAAATTGCCGCCGGCAACCAGGACCTGTCGAGCCGCACCGAAGAGCAGGCCA
>CAYNCH010000253.1:0-3512 GCA_964395815.1 uncultured Methyloversatilis sp. | reverse complement strand
CGACTGCCCCCTCCCAGGTCTTGCCGGGGCTGATGGCCGGGGCGAGCTTGTGCCGCCCGAAGGCCCTGCCGGTAAAGTAGGCAGCGATATCGGCCACCCAGACCAGGGCCATCGCGGCCAGCAATAGTTCCGGACCGCGCGCATGCAAGGCAACAAGGGCCGCCCACGTCGGTAACAACACGACCAGACCGACCGTCGCGCAGGCAGTCGACCAGCGCTGCCTCAGCCACAACGGCACGAACAGTAGCCAGAACATCACCGACACCCCCCACAGCAGGGGAAAGCCCTGTTCGGAACTGGTCCAGAACAGCAGGCACAGTCCGAACACGAGGAGGCCATAAAGGATGCGCCGCCCTCCTGTCGCCTTCATCAGTCCCGCCCATTCCCAGCCAGCCAGGGCGGCGATCAATGCGAACACTATCCCTGCTGCCCGGCCGGGCAGCAGGAACAGGACAGCCAGAAATCCGGCCACGAGAAACAGCGCGGTCACGACCCGCGCCTTAAGCATCTTTGGGTTCTGCCGGAAAAGTCGGCACTGGCTGGACGGCGAGCAACTGCTCGCTGGTCCGCCCGAAGCGCCGCTCGCGTTGTCGGTAACTGGCGATGGCTTCTTCGAGGACTTTCTCGTCGAAATCGGGCCAGAACTTGTCGGTGAAAAACAGCTCGCAATAGGCGAGCTGCCACAGGAGGAAATTGCTGATGCGCTGTTCGCCGCCAGTGCGGATGAAAAGATCCGGTTCGGGCGCGTAGCTCATGGCGAGGAAGGGCTCCAGATCGGCTTCGGTGTAATTGCCGGCTTTTTCCGGATAGGCGAGGGCCAGCCCGTTGAAGGCCTGCATCAGATCCCAACGGCCACCGTAGTTGGCGGCGATGGTCAGCGTCAGCTTGGTATTTTCCGCCGTGACATTCTCGCCGCGGCGAATCAGGTCGATCAGGCGTGGCTCGAAGGCCGACAGGTCGCCGACGATGCGCAGACGGACACCGTTGGCGTGCAGGCGACCGACCTCGCGCTCCAGCGCGGCAACGAAGAGGTTCATCAGGAAACTGACCTCCTCGGCCGGACGGCGCCAGTTTTCGGAGCTGAAGGCGAACAGGGTCAAGTATTCAATGCCGCGCTCGATGCAGGCGCCCACCACCTGGCGCACCGTTTCCACGCCCTGCTTGTGTCCGGCGATGCGTGGCAGATAGCGCTTCTTGGCCCACCGGCCATTGCCATCCATGATGATGGCGAGATGATGCGGCACCCCGCGCTGACCGGGAATACTGCGGGTCGAACTCGAAAACATCCGGACGGCGCCCCGACCCTCGGTCCGGATGGCCTCAAACGGCCATCAGGTCCTTTTCCTTCTCGGCGAGCAACTTGTCCACCTCGGCAACGTACCGGTCGGTGAGCTTCTGGATCTCGTCCTGGGCGCGACGCTCGTCATCCTCCGAGATCTCGTGTTTCTTGAGGGCGTCCTTGAGGTGATTGTTGGCATCGCGGCGCAGGTTGCGAATTGCCACCTTGGCATTTTCGCCTTCGTGTTTGACAACCTTGATCAGGTCGCGGCGGCGTTCCTCGGTCAGCATGGGCATCGGAATGCGCAGCAGATCACCCTGCGCAGCAGGGTTGAGTCCCAGATCCGACTCGCGAATCGCCTTCTCGATTTTCGGGCCCATGCCCTTTTCCCACGGCTGTACGCCGATAGTCCGTGCATCGATCAGCGTGACGTTGGCGACCTGATTGATCGGCGTCGGATTGCCGTAGTAATCAACCATGACATGATCGAGCAAGCCCGTGTGCGCTCGTCCGGTACGCACCTTGCCGAGGTCGGCCTTGAGTGCCTCGATGCTCTTCTGCATCTTGTGTTCGGCGGTCTTCTTCTGTTCGACAATGATCATCACAAACTCCTTGCAGTCGCCTCAGCAATAAACCAAGGTGCCTTCGTCCTCTCCAAGAACGACACGCTTCAAGGCCCCCGCCTTGAAAATGGAAAAGACATTGACCGGCAGGCGCTGGTCGCGGCACAAGGCGAACGCGGTCGCATCCATGACCGCCAGATTGCGGCCGATTGCCTCATCGAAACTAATCTTCGCATAGCGGGTCGCAGCAGGATCCTTTTTCGGATCAGCCGTGTATACGCCATCGACCTTGGTGGCCTTCAGCACGATCTCTGCGCCGATTTCGGAGCCGCGCAGGGCCGCCGCCGTATCGGTGGTGAAGAAAGGATTGCCCGTGCCACCCCCGAAGATGACGACACGCCCTTCTTCAAGATAGCGAATCGCCTTGCCGCGAATATAGGGTTCAACCACCTGTTCAATGCTCAGGGCTGACTGAACCCGGGCATTCAGGCCGGCCTGACGCATGGCATCGGACAGCGCCATCGCATTCATGACGGTGGCAAGCATGCCCATGTAATCGGCCGTGGCGCGATCCATGCCGGATGATGCTCCCGCCATGCCGCGAAAGATATTGCCGCCGCCGATCACCACGCCAATCTCGACGCCGAGATCAGCCACCGCCTTGACTTCATTGACGATGCGCCAGAGGGTGTCGCGATTAATGCCATAAGCATCCTCGCCCATCAGCGCCTCGCCCGAAAGCTTGAGCAGTATGCGCTGGTAGCGAGGGGCCGTGGAATCGGAGGCGGCGGCCATGCGGATTACTTCCGGGCAGCGGCCGCGGCGGCCGCCTGCTCGGCGACTTCAGCGGCAAAGTCGCTGACCTTCTTCTCGATGCCCTCGCCGACAATGTAGAGCGTGAAGCCATTGACGGTCGCACCCTTGGCCTTGAGCAACTGCTCGATGGTCTGCTTGCCATCCTCGGCCTTGACGAAAACCTGACCGAGCAGGGTCACGTCCTTCAGATACTTCTGCACCGTGCCTTCGGCGATCTTTTCGAGCATTGCTTCCGGCTTGCCAGCCTCGCGTGCCTTTTCGATCGCGATGCGACGTTCCATATCGAGCAAATCGGCCGGCACACCCGAAGCATCCAGCGACTTCGGCTTCGACGCCGCGATGTGCATGGCAAGATCCTTGCCCAGCACATCGTCGCCACCGGTCAGATCGACCAGCACACCGATCTTCGCACCACCATGGACGTACGAGGACAACTTGCCCTTGGCCTCGATACGCACAAAACGCCGCAAGGTCATGTTCTCGCCAATCTTGCCGACCAGACCCGTGCGGGTCGACTCGACCGTGCCCTCACCCATCGGCAGGGCGGACAGGGCGGACACGTCGGCGGGGCTCTTTGTAGCCACGAGCTCGGCGCAACCCTGTGCCAGAGCGATGAATTCGTCGTTCTTGGCGACGAAATCGGTCTCGCTATTGACTTCCATCATCGCCCCGAGCTTGCCGTCGGCGGACAGATACATGCCCACCACGCCCTCGGCGGCAACACGTGTCGCCGCCTTGGTCGCCTTGTTGCCGAGCTTGACGCGAAGAATCTCCTCGGCCTTGGCCATGTCGCCGCCAGCTTCCGTCAGCGCCTTCTTGCATTCCATCATGGGGGCATCGGTCTTCTCGCGCAG
>CAYNCH010000252.1:0-3514 GCA_964395815.1 uncultured Methyloversatilis sp. | reverse complement strand
CTCGGCCTGGCGCAAAACAGCGAGATCTACCAACAGATCCGGCGCGGTGTGGAAGCGGGTACGCATACGCGTATTGTCGCCGACAAGCAGGCGGCACAAGCCGCGCTGATCGTCCTCAACGACACCCAGGCCAGGAACATCCTGTCGCTGTCGGCCACCGGCCTGGTGCGCGAATTCCAGCTGACGCGCTCCTTTACCTATCGCATCGAAGACGCCAAGGGTAAGGAACTGACACCGGCAACGACCATTGTCCTGCAGCGCGAAATGACTTTCGACGATACGCGCATCTTCGCCAAGGAAGCCGAGGAAGCGATGATCCTGCGCGAAATGCAAAGCGACCTGGTTTCCCAGTTGCTCCGCCGTCTTGCTGCAGCGAAGCCGCCGCGCAATAGCTGATTTACTGCCCCCGCCGTGCTCCTGCGCCCGGAACAACTCTCCGCCCATCTCGAAAAGCCGCTGCAGCCGCTCTATGTCCTGCACGGCGACGATCCGCTGCTGACCATCGAAACCGGCGATGCGCTGCGCGCCGCCGCGCGAAGCCACGGCTACGACGACCGCACGGTGCTGGTTGTCACGCCGTCGTTCAAGTGGGAAGAGCTGTTCCATGCCGCGGGCAACCTGTCCCTGTTCGGCGGCCGCACGCTGGTCGACCTGCGCATCCCCACCGGCAAGCCCGGCCGCGACGGCGGCGAGGCGCTGCAGCGCTACGCCAGCGACCTACCCGCCGACACGCTGACGCTGATCACCCTGCCCGAGATGGACTGGCGCGCCAAGAAGGCCGCCTGGTTCGCCACGTTGGCCGAGGCCGGCGTCGCCATCGAATGCAATGCACCACCCATCACGCAGTTGCCGCAGTGGATCGGTCGGCGCCTCGCCGCACAGGGGCAGACGGCGGCGGTTGATGCGCTGGAATTCATCGCGCTGCACGTCGAGGGCAATCTGCTTGCCGCACATCAGGAAATCCAGAAGCTTGGTCTGCTCCATCCCCCCGGTCCGCTGACGCTGGCCCAGGTCTCGGCCGCCGTGCTCAATGTGGCGCGCTACGATATCGACGATTTGAAAAGTGCTCTGCAAACGCGTGACGCGGCGCGCTGCGTCCGCACCCTCGAAGGCCTGCAGGCCGAAAATGCCGCTCCGCCGCTGGTGCTGTGGGTGCTCGCCAACGAGGCTCGCCAACGCCTGCAGCGCGCTGCCCTCTTGCATGCGGCCCGGATCGACCGCATCATCAAGGGCCTCGTCGCCGGTGATCTCTGGGACGAATTCCTGCAACTTGCATTGCGCCTGACCAGGGCGAATTGAGGCATGACAATGAACGTGAAAGACACCATGGAAACCCTCGGCCGCCAGGCGCGCGCTGCTTCGCGTGACATGGCCAAGGCCAGCACCGCCGCGAAGAACGCCGCCCTGCTGGCGATGGCCGCCGACATTCGTGCCCGCAGCGCCGAACTGCTCGCCGCCAACGCGGAAGATGTCGCCGAGGCGAAAGCCAACGGGCTGGAACCGGCGATGCTCGACCGCCTGACCATCACCGCCAAGAGCATCGAGGCGATGGCGCAAGGCCTGGAACAAGTCGCCACCCTGCCCGACCCGATCGGCGAGATCAGCGACATGAAATATCGCCCGACCGGCATCCAGGTCGGCAAGATGCGCGTGCCGCTCGGCGTGGTCGGCATCATCTATGAAGCGCGCCCGAACGTCACGGCCGACGCGGCGGCGCTGTGTCTCAAGTCGGGCAACGCCGCGATCCTGCGCGGCGGCAAGGAAGCGATTCGCTGCAACCAGGCCATCGCCGCCAGCGTGCGCAAGGGCCTCGCCGCGGCCGGGCTGCCGGAAACGGCGGTGCAGGTGGTCGAGACCACCGACCGCGCCGCCGTCGGCCACCTCGTCGCCATGCCCGAGTATGTCGACGTGATCGTGCCGCGCGGTGGCAAGGGTCTGATCGAACGCATCAGCAAGGAAGCGCGCGTGCCGGTGATCAAGCACCTCGACGGCAACTGCCACGTCTATATCGATGTTTCTGCCGACCCGGCCAAGGCACTGAAGATTCTCGAAAACGCCAAGACCCAGCGCCTCGGCACTTGCAACACCGCCGAATCGCTGCTGGTCGCACGCCCGGTCGCCGCGACATTGCTGCCGCCGCTGGCCGCGATGCTGGTCGCGAAAGGTGTCGAGATTCGCGGCTGCGCCGAGACGCAGGCCCTGGTGCTGCAGGCGAAGGCCGCCACGGAAGAGGATTACTACACCGAATACCTTGCGGCGATCATCTCCTGCAAGGTGGTGGACGACGTGGATGCGGCCATCGCCCACATCAACCAATACTCGTCGGCGCACACCGAAACCATCGTCACCGAGGACTACACGCGCGCGATGCGCTTCCTGCGCGAGGTGGATTCCAGTTCGGTGATGGTGAACGCCTCGACGCGCTTCGCCGACGGCTTCGAATACGGCCTCGGCGCCGAGATCGGCATCTCCACCGACAAGTTCCACGCGCGCGGCCCGGTCGGGCTGGAGGGGCTCACCTCGCAGAAGTGGATTGTCTTCGGCAATGGCGAAGTGCGGTCCTGATGGACTACGCTGCCGTCCTGCCAGCGCCGACTTTTTGCCTCGGCATCCGCTGCACCGACGACGAGATCACCGAGATCGTCTATCTCGAACCACAAGCCGAACTCAAGCCGCAAGCGTTGCTGGCGAAGGAGGCCGTGCGCCAGCTGCGTGCCTATCTGAAAGACGCGCATTTCGCCTTCTCGCTGCCGCTCGCTCCGGCCGGCACCGCTTTCCAGCGCAAGGTGTGGCAGGGCATCGCGGCCATTCCCTGCGGCCAGACGCAGACCTACGGCGACCTGGCCAACGCCATTCACAGCGGCCCGCGCGCCGTCGGCAATGCCTGCGGTGCCAACCCGTATCCGCTGGTCGTCCCCTGCCACCGTGTGGTGGCGGCCAACCACGGCCTGGGCGGCTTCGCGCGCCAGCGCGGCGGTTTCCTGCTCGACGTCAAGCGCTGGCTGCTCACCCATGAAGGCGTGCGACACTGAACTGATCGACGAATTCGTCGATGCCCTGTGGCTGGCCGACGGGCTGGCAAAAAATACCCTCGCCGCCTATCGCTCCGACCTCTCCCTCTTCGCCGGCTGGCTGGAAACGCGCGGCATCACGCTCATCGCGGTGCAGGAAATCGACATCGACACCTGGCTGGCCGACCTGCACCGGCGTGCCGAGAAGGTGCGACCGACCACGCTGCGGCGCTTCCAGGCCTCCTTGCGGCGCTTCTACCGCTGGCTGATCGAACAGGGTCGCATCACCGCCGATCCGCTGCTGAATATCCAGCCGCCGGTGGTCGCCGAACGATTCCCGAAAACGCTGTCGGAACGCAACGTCGAAGATCTGCTGGCCGCCCCCGATGTCGCCACCCCGCTCGGCCTGCGCGACCGCACGCTGCTGGAGACGCTCTATGCCACGGGCCTGCGCGTGTCCGAGCTGGTCGGCCTCAAGCTGTTCAACCTCAGCCTGACGGATC
>CAYNCH010000251.1:0-3523 GCA_964395815.1 uncultured Methyloversatilis sp. | reverse complement strand
CGATCCCCTGTGCAGCAGCGACACCCTGCTGCGCGGCGATCCATCTTCCATCGCCGCGGCGCTCGCGGCGCAGTGCCGTCCCGCCGGCACCGACTTTTTCACGGCATGGCAGGACGCCGAGGCGGCCGTCGCCAGAACGACCGACGTCTTCTTCGAAGGCAGCGTCGCCCGTAGCGTGCTGGCCGCCTTGCCCACCGGCAGCCGGTGCTTCGTCGGCAATTCGCTGGCGATCCGTGCCGTCGATTCTTTCGGCGGCACGGGCGACACGCCGCTGACGCTGTACGGCAATCGCGGCGCATCGGGTATCGACGGCAATCTCGCCACGGCCGCGGGCATTGCCGCCGCGACCGAAACAACGGGCGCGCCCACCGCGCTGCTGGTCGGCGACCAGACCCTGCTGCACGACTGCGGCAGCCTCGCGCTGCTGGCCGGACGGCATGTCGTGATCGTGCTGCTCGACAATGGCGGCGGCGGCATCTTCGCGCATCTGCCGTTCGCGCGGACCGTGTCGCCGGACCTGCTCGCCCGCGGCTGGACAGCCGCACCACACGCGGATTTCGCGGCGCTTGCGGCCGCCTTCGGCCTACGTTACGCGGTGGCCGACAATGCCCGCGACCTCGACCGCGCCCTGTCGGCCGCTCTCGCCGATGGCCAGGCCTGGCTGCTGCGCGTCGTCATCGATCCGGCCGCGAGCCGGGCGGGCTTCGCCGCCTGATTTCTGGCGGGCTTGCTTCAGGCCGACTTGAGTACGGCCAGGCAGTCTTCGGGGGGCATCGGCTTGCCGAACAGGTAGCCCTGCAGACAGTCGCAGCCGAGGCGCGCGAGGTAATCGCGCTGGGCGGCGGTTTCGACGCCTTCGGCGATCACGCACAGACCCAGGCTCTTGGCCAGGGCGATGGTGGCGGCGCAGATCGCGGCATCGTTCGGATCGGTCTCGATGTCGCGGACGAAGGCCTGGTCGATCTTGAGCACCTGGATCGGCAACAGCTTCAGGTAGGCGAGCGACGAATAACCGGTACCGAAATCGTCGATGGCGATCTGCACGCCGAGGGTGCGCAAGGCACGCAATTGCTCGATCGCCTGCTCGGGATCGGCCATCGCCGCCGACTCGGTCACCTCGATTTCAAGATCATCCGCATTCAGTGCATGGTCCTGCAAGATGTTGCGCACCTCATCGACAAGGCCGGGCGAGCGCAACTGATGGGCGGACAAATTGACGGCCACGCGGATCTCGCGCACCCCCGCGGCACGCCAGGCGGCGAGCTGGCGGCAGGCACGCGCCATGACCCAGGCGCCCAGCCGGGCGATCAGCCCGGATTCTTCGGCGATCGGGATGAACAATGCCGGCGGTACCCAGCCGCGCACCGGATGCCGCCAGCGCGCCAGCGCCTCGAAACCGATGATCCGGCCGGTCGTCGCGCTGACTTGTGGCTGGAAATGCAGGTCCAGGCCGTCGCCGGCCAGCGCGGCGCGCAGGTCGCGTTCCAGCTCCATGCGCTCGGCGGCGGCGGCCGTGAGATCGGCCGTGAAGAAACGCAGGTTGTTGCGGCCGTGCTCCTTGGCGTGATACATGGCTGTATCGGCGTGCTTGAGCAGGGTGTCGACGTCGCCGCCGTCGCCGGGGAAGACGCTGATGCCGATGCTGGGCGTGGAATGCAGCAGATGGCCATCGATGGCATAAGGCTGACCGAGCGATTCGAGAATCTTGGCGCCGACGTGCATCGCATCCTGCGCCGCCTCCATGCCCGTCAGGACGACGATGAACTCGTCGCCGCCGATGCGCGCGACGATGTCGGATTCGCGCACGCCGGCGCGCAGGCGGCGCGCCACCTCGATCAGCAGCTTGTCGCCGACATGGTGGCCGAGCGTGTCGTTGATGTTCTTGAAGCGATCCATGTCGATCAGCATCACGGCCAGCTGGCCTTCGATGCGGCGTGCCGTCGCCAGCGCCTGGGCGAGGCGGCTCTCCATGCTGTAGCGGTTGGCCAGCCCGGTCAGGCTGTCGTGATGGGCGAGATATTCGATATGTTCGACGGCAGCAAGGCGTTCGCAAGCGCGCAGATAGCCCTGCCGGCCGGCCCAGCCGATGCCGAACAGGCCGATGATCCAGATGCCGCCATGCGACAGCGCCAGGCCCTGGGTAAGTTCGCGCAAGCGCTGCCGATAGGGTTCAAGCGGCAGATTGACGCCCGTTGCGCCGCGCATGTCGCCGACTTTGTAGCCGAGAACGCCATGGCAGCGCACGCAGCCGTCGGTCATGTGCCAGGACTGCAGGTAGCGCAGATACGGCTTGCCGTCCAGGTCGGCGACTTCCCACACCTCTTCCTTCTCGCCGCGATCGAAGGCTTCAAGCTGCACTTTCTCCCAGGCGTCGGGCGCATTGACCGGATTGAGGTAGCGCAGTCCGACGATGCGGCCGCGCACGCCTACCCGTGCGGCATACTCGTCCATCATCTCGCGCACCATGCTGGCCGGCGCGCGCAGGGTCAGCAGCTGACCGTCGGTCGTGGTCAGGTCGCGATCCGGGATGTGGGCGAGAAAGGACGAAGGGGGTTCCTTCTCCGTGGCGGGCACATACACGCCAGAATGCTTGAGGCCCCAGCGCCGGAACGCCATGTCCTTGTCGCGGATGGCAGTGACTTCGGCGTAGGCCATGGCCATCGAGTGCCGCTCGTTGCTGTGCAGGTTCCAGACCAGCGAGCCCGCCACCGCAGCCGTCCAGAGAATGGCCGTCAGCACCGCCAGCCGGATGGCATGCGTGGGGGTATCGCGCGACGAGACGTCGGTAACCATCGGCTGATTATAGGGGGAGCCCCGTCAGTAGACGCTTGACGTTCATCAACGCACAATAGCGCCTCTTCAAGGTCAAATCACATCATGTTCCGTATCTCCCAATACATGCAGGAAATCGCCGCCCATGTTCCCGGGGCGCCCCTCGGTCCGGCACGCAAGCCGCCCGGTCCGGTCGTCATCTGGAACCTGATCCGGCGCTGCAACCTCACCTGCAAGCACTGCTACTCGATCTCGGCCGACAAGGACTTCGCCGGCGAACTGAGCACCGACGAAGTCTTCAACGTGCTCGACGATCTCAAGGCCTTCAAGGTACCGGCGCTGATCCTCTCGGGCGGCGAGCCGCTGTTGCGGCCCGACTTCTTCGAGATCGCGCGGCGCAGCAAGGATCTCGGCCTGTACACCGCGCTGTCGTCGAACGGCACGCTGATCGACGCAGCGATGATGGAAAAGATCGTACCGATCGACTTCGGCTACGTCGGCATCAGCCTCGACGGACTCGGCAAGACGCACGACCGGTTCCGCCGCATGGACGGCGCCTTTGATCTCTCGCTGAAGGCATTGCGGCTGTGCCGTGCGGCGAACCTCAAGATCGGCGTGCGCTTCACGCTGACGCAGGACAACTTCGCCGACCTGCCGGGCTTGCTGCAGCTCGTCGAGGACGAGGGCATCGACCGTTTCTATTTCTCGCACCTCAACTACGCCGGGCGCGGCAACAAGAACCGCAAGGACG
>CAYNCH010000250.1:0-3545 GCA_964395815.1 uncultured Methyloversatilis sp. | reverse complement strand
CAAAGTTGCCGGGGACGGCCTCCAGCTTTGCCACATTGACGAGGAAGTCGGTCAGTTCATAGACGCGGCTAGCCAGGGCGACGGCGCGGCTGTGCCAATCAGGTTCATCGGCGAGGATGCCCGGATATTCGTTGCGGATCTGGTCGGCGCAGGAACCGGAGGGCGCGACCACGTATTCGTAGGCCTCGAACTCGGCGATGACCTTCTTCGCCAGCATCGCGGCGGACGCGCGATCGCCGCTGTTCCAGGCCGGCTGCCCGCAGCAGGTCTGGGTTTCCGGCACGATCACTTCGCAGCCGGCGACTTCCAGCAGTTCAAGGGCGGCAAACCCGATGCGCGGACGCATCAGGTCGACAAGACAGGTAACGAAGAGGGCGACTTTCATGCCGACGAGGATAGCCGAAAAGTCGGTGCCGGCGGGACGGCGCGCGTCAGCGCGGGTCAGCTGTTGATCGACGGGCGATGACTGGCGAGCGATTCGATCCAGCGTTTGATGCGGTTGGCGTCGCCGATGCGGGTTAGCTTGCCCCAGGAATCGAGCAGCACGATGATGGTCGGCTTGTTGTTCAGCCAGGCCTGCATGACGAGACACTTGCCGGCTTCGCTGATATAGCCGGTTTTGGACAGGCCGATGTTCCAGCTCTCGTTTTTCACCAGTGCATTCGTGTTGCGGAAGGACTGCGGCCTGCCCTTGATGGCCACCTGATGGCCTTCGGAAGTGGAAAACTCGCGGATCAGCGGATAACGATGCGCCGCATCGACCAGTTTGACGAGATCGCGTGCGCTCGACACGTTTTCGGGCGTCAGCCCGGTCGGGTCGGCAAAGCGCGTATCGCTCAGCCCAAGTTCCTGCGCCTTGGCATTCATCGCCGCGACGAAGGCTTCGCGCCCGCCGGGGTAATGGCGCGACAACGCCGAGGCGGCGCGATTTTCCGAGGACATCAGGGCGAGACGCAGCATTTCCTCGCGCGTCAGACGCGTACCGACATTCAGACGCGAACGCGTGCCCTTGAGGGTATCGACATCCTCCGGTCCGACGGTGAGTTCTTCGACCAGACTCGGCTGGGCATCGAGCGCCACCATGGCCGTCATGAGCTTGGTGATCGAGGCGATCGGCAGCACCGCATCGGCATTTTTCTCGAACAGCACATCGCCGGTGCTCTGGTCGATGACAGCGACGGCGGCAGACTTGAGGTGAAGCGAGGAATCGCCAGCGGCCGCGGCCGTTGCCATCGCCGCGGGTGCCATGGCGGCGACGGCGGGAGCCGCCTTGCGGCTGGCCACTCGAAGCTTGGACTTTTTCCGGACGACCTGAGCTGGCTTGGACTTGGCTTTCTTGCTCGCTACCGGCTTTTTCTTCGGCTCGGCGGCTTGTGCCGCATCAGGCGTGATGAAGGCGATGCCGGCCGCGACGAGAAGCGCCGGCAGAATCCTGAGTATCGATTTCATGGACATAGGTGGATTCGGCGTGCGGATGATGGCTTGAGGAAAACTGCCCACCCTGGACATTGCGGACTTGATAAAAGCTGATGGACTCAAAGTTTGACGAAACCTAAAGAAGCAAACTGCAGAAACCTCAAGAAGCTTAACGGACTTAATTGAAGGAAATTAAGCTGATAGCGGTGCATCTTACATTAATGCCTGAGGTCAGGTCGACTCCGTTTGCCGAGTATGCGCCTGGGCAGACTCCACCGACAACAGCGCCGTCAGGTTGATGATGCGCCGCACGGTCGCCGTCGCCGTCAGGATGTGCACCGGCCGGGCGGCACCCAGCAGCAGGGGGCCAACCGTGACGCCATCGCCCGCGGCGGTCTTGAGCAGATTGAAGGCGATATTGGCGGCATCGAGCGTCGGCATCACCAGCAAATTGGCCGGGCCGCCGATTCGCGCATTGGGGAAGACCTGCTGGCGGATGTCCGGATCGAGCGCGGCATCGCCATGCATTTCGCCATCCACTTCAAGGCCGGGCGCCTGCTGACGCAGCAGATCGAGCGTCGCCCGCATCTTCTGCGCCGTCGGCGTGTCCTCGGAACCGAAGCTCGAATGGGACAGCAGCGCGACTTTCGGCGTCATGCCGAAGCGCCGGACTTCTTCCGCGGCGAGGCGCGTCATTTCTGCCAGTTGTTCCGCGGTCGGATCGTAATTGACGTAGGTGTCGCCGAGGAAGAAGGTGCGATTCGGCAGGATCAACATGTTCATCGCGTAGAAGCTGCCCACACCGGGCTGGCGGCCGATCACCTCGGCGATGTAGCGCAAGTGCAGCGAATGCTTGCCGAATGTGCCGCACAGCAGGCCGTCGGCGTAGCCATGGCGGACCAGCATCGCGCCGATCAGCGTGGTGCGGCGACGCATTTCGCGCTTCGCGTATTCGATGCCGACGCCCTTGCGGCACATCAGCTCGTAATAGTCCTGCCACAGCTCCTTGTAGCGGGGATCGGAATCGGGGTTGACCAGTTCGAAGTGCTCGCCCGGCCGGACGCGCAAGCCCTGACGCTCGAGGCGTTGCGCCACCACATCGGGCCGGCCGATGACGATGGGGCGCGCCAGGCCTTCGTCGCAGACGGTTTGCAATGCGCGCAGCACACGTTCATCCTCGCCCTCGCAGAAGACGATGCGCGCCGGATTCTGCTTGGCCGCGGCATACACCGACTTCATGACGTTGCCGGAGTGATAGACGAATTCGTTGAGTTGCTGGCGGTAGGCCGCCATGTCGGCGATCGGGCGGGTCGCCACACCCGAATCCATCGCCGCTTGCGCGACCGCCGGCGCCACCTTGAGGATCAGGCGCGGATCGAAGGGTTTGGGGATCAGGTAATCGCGGCCGAAGGAGAGGTGCGCGTCGCCATAGGCCGCCGCAACCACCTCGGATTGCTCGGCGTGGGCCAGTTCGGCGATGGCGCGCACGGCGGCGATTTTCATCGGTTCGTTGATCGTCGTTGCGCCGACGTCAAGGGCGCCGCGGAACATGTAGGGGAAGCACAGCACGTTATTGACCTGGTTCGGGTAGTCCGAGCGGCCGGTGCCGATGATGCAGTCGGAGCGCACGGCATGCGCGTGTTCGGGCAGGATTTCCGGGTCGGGATTGGCCATCGCGAGGATGATCGGATCCTTCGCCATGCCGGCGACCATTTCAGGCTTGAGCACACCGCCGGTGGAGAGGCCGAGGAAGATGTCGGCACCGGGCATCACGTCGACCAGGGTGCGCGCCTCGGTCTCCTGCGCATAGCGCTGCTTCGAGGCATCCAGGCCGGTGCGGCCGGTGTGGATGACGCCTTTCGAGTCGCACACGAAGACATTCTTGCGCTCGACGCCGAGGCTGACGATCAGGTCGAGACAGGCGATCGCCGCCGCGCCGGCGCCGGAACAGACCAGCTTGACCGCGCCGATGTCCTTGCCGACCACGCGCAGGCCATTGAGCACCGCGGCGGCCGAAATGATTGCCGTGCCGTGCTGGTCGTCGTGGAAGACGGGGATGCGCAGGCGCTCGCGCAGCTTGCGTTCCACCACGAAGCACTCGGGTGCCTTGATGTCTTCGAGGTTGATAC
>CAYNCH010000249.1:0-3563 GCA_964395815.1 uncultured Methyloversatilis sp. | reverse complement strand
ACTTGTCCTGCCCCGGTTCAATACGAACCGGGGGCGGCGAAATTCTCGAACTTGGTGAACTCGCCGAGGAAGGTAAGCTTGACCGTGCCGGTGGGGCCATTCCGGTGCTTGCCGATGATCACCTCGGCCACGCCCTTCTCGGTGGTGTCGGGCTTGTAGTATTCCTCGCGATACATCATCAGGATGATGTCGGCATCCTGCTCGATGGCGCCCGACTCGCGCAGATCACTCATCAGGGGGCGCTTGTCGTTGCGCTCCTCGACCTTCCGCGACAGCTGCGACAGCGCGATCACCGGCACCTGCAACTCCTTCGCCAGCGCCTTGATCGAACGCGAGATCTCGGAAATCTCGGTCGCCCGGTTTTCATTGTCCTTCACGGAGGTCATTAGTTGGAGGTAGTCGATGACGATCAGGCCGAGATGCCCGCACTGGCGGTGCAGGCGCCGCGCCCGCGCGCGCAGGTCCGAGGCATTGATCGCGCCGGTCTCGTCGATGTGGATCGGCGCCTCGTGCAGTTTGCCGAGTGCCACCGACATCTTCTCCCAGTCCTCATCGGACAACTTGCCGGTACGGATCTTGGTCTGGTCGAGTCGGCCGGCCGACGACAGGAAACGCATCGCCAGTTGCGGCCCCGACATTTCCAGACTGAAGATCGCAACCGGCTTCTTCAGCTCCATGCCGACGTGTTCGGCGATGTTCAGCGCGAAGGCGGTCTTGCCCATCGACGGCCGGCCGGCGACCACGATCATGTCACCGGGCTGCAGCCCCGAGGTGATGTGGTCGAGGTCGTGAAAACCCGTTGCGGTGCCCGTGATGTCCGACGGATTCTCGCGGTTGTAGAGCACCTCGATCCGATCGACCACCTCACCCAGCAGGTTATCGATTTGGGCGAAGCCCTGCGCCGAACGATTGCCCGCCTCGGCAATCTCGAAAACCTTCTGCTCGGCGGCATCGAGCAGGGTCTTGACATCGCGGCCGGCCGGATTCAGGGCTGAGCCGGCGATCTCATCACCGACACTGACCAGCTTGCGCAATACGGCACGCTCATGGACGATTTCGGCGTAGCGACGAATGTTGGCCGCCGACGGCGTGGCATTGGCGATTTCGCCGAGATAAGCCAGACCGCCGGTCAGGTCGGCTTCGTTCGCATTCTCGATCGACTCGAAAACCGTCACGACGTCAGCGGGACGTCCGGTTTCGACCAGCTTGCGGATATGTCCGAAGATGCGCCGATGGTCGTCACGATAAAAATCCCTTTCGCTGACGATATCCGCGATGCGGTCCCAGGCATTGTTGTCAAGCAACAGGCCGCCGATCAGCGACTGTTCCGCCTCGATCGAGTGTGGCGGCAGTTTGAGTGCGGCCACCTGCGCATCCACGCCTGGCTGGCCGTGGTTCGAATAGTTCTGGATTGACTGGAGCTGCGCCACGCCGACCCCCGGAATGCGATTGATCAAGAGCGGGAGTCTACCCGTCACGAATCACCGTGACGATAGAACAACCTGTGGAAATGCAGTGGAAAGCCTGTGGGCAGACGGTGCAATTCCTGTTGAGAAATACAAAAGCAGAAGGGCTGCCCGCAGGCAGCCCTTCCGGGTGTTGGATGACGATACTTACTGTTCGCCGATGACGACAACCGCTACGCTCGTCACCACATCGGCATGCGGGGAAACTTCGAAGCTGAACTCGCCGATCGTTTTAACCAGGCCATCCGGCATGCGTACGGCGCTCTTGTCGATCTCGATACCCTGTGCGGTAATCGCCTCGGCGATATCTGCCGGGCTGACCGAGCCGAACAGACGTCCATCGACACCGGCCTTGCGGGTGATCTCGATCTTGATGCCTTCGAGTTTGGCTGCCTTGGCCTGTGCGGCCGCCAGTTTCTCGGCGGCAATCTTTTCGAGCTCGGCACGGCGCGCCTCGAACACCTTCATGTTCTCGGTCGTGGCGCGCTTGGCGAATCCCTTCGGGATCAGGAAATTGCGGGCATAACCTTCCTTGACCTTGACGACATCGCCGAGATTGCCGAGGTTGGCCACCTTGTCCATCAGAATCACTTGCATGGCTTTCCTCCTCGATTATTGATGCAGGTCGGTGTAGGGCAGCAGGGCCAGGTAGCGGGCCCGCTTGATCGCGGTCGACAACTGGCGCTGGAAGCGGGTTTTGGTACCGGTGATGCGGGCCGGCATGATCTTGCCGTTTTCAGTGATGAAATCACGCAGCAGATCGACGTCCTTGTAATCCACCTGTTCGATCTTCTCGGCGGAGAAGCGGCAGAACTTGCGGCGCTTGAACATGTTGCGGTTCTTGTTGCGGTCGTCCTTCTTTTTGTTGCCAGGCTTGAATGCCATTGCAAATTCCTTTCCTAATTCGTACGAATACTTTCTTCAAATTCGATGGCGGTCGCGTGCAGCACGGGCATCTTGTGCTTCAGGCTGCGCGCGGCGATAAAACCCTTGACCTTGAGCTCGATCCCGGGAGGAGCCTCTTTCAACAGAAGCGCCGCAGTGCCGACAGCCACGCAGACCAACTCGCATTCGACCTGACGGGGTAGTCCTGCCTCCGTCTGTTCCGAACGATGCGCTACTCGAAACTCGATCACCGGTATACCTGCGGGTGTATGACGCAGAACACCTTTTTCGCTCAGACTGCCGGCCAGTTCGGTATGATTGACCGACATGGGTGCCGTCAACCGCCCTCGTAAACTCAGGCGGCAGCGGCAGCTTCCTCGGCCGACTTGGCCTCGCCCTGCGCCGTCAGCGAACGCGCCTTCTCTTCCTTCATCATCGGGGAAGCAGCGGTTTCGGCCTTGTCCATCTTCACCGTGAGGTGGCGCAGGACGGCATCGTTGAACTTGAAGGCACTTTCCAGCTCGGCCAGGGTTTCTCCATCGCACTCGATGTTCATGAGCACGTAATGGGCCTTGTGCACTTTCTGGATCGGATAGGCCAATTGACGACGGCCCCAGTCTTCCAAACGATGGATGGCACCGTTACGGCCAGTGACGAGGGTCTTGTAACGCTCGATCATGGCCGGTACCTGGTCGGACTGGTCCGGATGGACGATAAATACGATTTCGTAATGTCGCATGCATGCTCCTTCTGGTTTGGTTGAGCTCCCCCGCATGCGGTCCGGGTGGAGCAAGGATGAAAGAGGCAGAATTCTAAAGCCAAGTCATGAAAACATCAAGGCAGGCCGCACATATCAGCACGCAGGTGAAATTCGTCGCCGGACACTGTTATTTTCGTCGTCGTCTCGCCGATAATGCATGCTCATGATCGAAACTCCACTTCCTGATCTCGATGCTTGGGTAGCCTACTTCGGTACGGCGAATATCCCGGTGTTGCGCCACACCACACAGCAACTGGCCGACCTGCGTGTCAATGCCCACAAGTCCAATGCGCGGGTGATTTCCTCGGTCATCCTCCATGATCCGATGATGACCTTGCGCATGCTTGCCTATATCGAAGCCAAGCGCAGCAAGAGCCGAAAAACCGACATCACCACGATCGAACGCGCGCTGATGAACCAGACACGCACGATTCGCCTGCCGATTCACGTCG
>CAYNCH010000248.1:0-3567 GCA_964395815.1 uncultured Methyloversatilis sp. | reverse complement strand
CGATCAGGCGCGCCGCGTAATCGCCGGCAGGGTTGCGGAAGACCGAGCCGGCGTTCGGCAACTGCAGCGGTTGCGTGGCGATGCGCTTTTCGAGCAATGTCTTGATATTGGAGCGAGCGGTTGCAGCGTCGCCGGCCGGGAAACGCAGCCAGGCGGCAACGAAGATTTCGTCGCTGCTGGCCCGCAGGCCGGCGTGGCGGTAGCCGATGGCGAAATCGGCCGGCGTGCGCTCTATCAATTCGCCCCGACGGTTCAGCATCCTTACGCGCTCGACGAAAGACCAGATCTCGCCGCCGTGGCAACCGGCATTCATCGCCAGCGCACCACCCAAAGTGCCGGGGATGCCGGCGAGGAACTCGGCGCCCGTGCGTGCGTGATTGGCGGCGAAGCGTGCGACCTTCGGCGACGAGACTCCGACCTCGGCGTAGAGCGTGCCATCGGCTTCGAGGCGCAATGCATTCAGCGCGCCGTGCGTGAAGATGGCCGTGCCGTCGAAGCCGCCGTCGCGGATCAGCAGGTTCGAACCGAGTCCGACCATCAGCACGGGCTCGTCGTGGCGTAATGTCGTCATGAATGACGCCAGGTCGTCGAGGTCGTGCGGGAAGGCTGCCTTGGCGACCTGCCCGCCGGCACGCCAGGTGACATGACCAGCCATTGGTTCGTCGGGACGGATCTCCATCAGGCGGCCAGCTTTCCGGGTAGGAGTTTGGCGGGTACCGCACCGATCGAGCCGGCGCCGAGCGTGATCACGACGTCGCCCTCCTGTGCGGCATCGAGAATCGCTTGCGGCATGGCCGCGATGTCCTCGACGAAAACGGGTTCGACCTTGCCGGCGACGCGCAGCGCACGGGCCAGCGAGCGGCCATCGGCCGCCACGATCGGCGCTTCGCCGGCGGCATAGACCTCGGCGAGCAGCACGGCATCGGCCGCGGACAGCACCTTCACGAAATCCTCGAAACAATCGCGTGTGCGCGTGTAGCGGTGGGGCTGGAAGGCCAGCACGATGCGCCGGCCGGGAAAGGCGCCGCGTGCCGCTGCGAGCGTCGCGGCCATCTCGACCGGATGGTGGCCGTAATCGTCGATCAGCGTGAAGCGTCCGCCCGTCGGCAACTCGACCTCGCCGTAGCGCTGGAAGCGCCGGCCGACGCCATTGAACTCTGCCAGCGCCTTCTGGATTGCCGTATCGCCAGCGCCGACTTCCGTGGCGACGGCGATGGCGGCCAGGGCATTGCGCACGTTGTGTTCCCCGGGGAGGTTGAGCGTGACGGGAAAGCGCGATACCGAACCGTTGGTGCGCACGCAATCGAAATGCATCCGGCCTGTGCCGTCCCCGCTGGGCCGCACGTTCTCGGCGCGGATGTTGGCTCCTGCGGAGAATCCATACGTGACGACCTGCTTGGCGATCTGCGGCAGGATTTCACGTACGTGCGGATCGTCGATGCACAGTACGGCGACACCGTAGAACGGCAGACGATGCACAAAATCGATGAAGGCCTGCTTGAGCTTGCCGAAGTCCTGACCGTAGGTGTCCATGTGGTCGGCATCGATATTGGTGACCACCGAGATTGTCGGCGACAGGAACAGGAAGGAGGCATCCGATTCGTCCGCTTCGGCGACGAGAAATTCGCCGCTCCCGAGGCGTGCATTCGCGCCAGCCGAGTTGAGACGACCGCCGATGACGAAGGTCGGGTCGAGTCCGGCCTCGGCGAGGCAGCTGGCGGTGAGGCTGGTGGTGGTGGTCTTGCCATGCGTGCCGGCGATCGCAATGCCCTGCTTGAGGCGCATCAGTTCGGCCAGCATTTGCGCGCGCGGGACGATGGGTACATGCCGCGCACGTGCCGCCGCGACTTCCGGGTTGTCTTCGCGCACGGCTGTCGACACCACCACGGCGTCGGCAACGCCGACGTTTTCGGCGGTGTGGCCGAAGGTCACGCGCACACCAAGACCGGCGAGGCGCCGCGTCGTCGCCGACTCGGCCAGATCCGAGCCGCTGACCTCGAAGCCCTGGTTGGCGAGTACCTCGGCGATGCCCGACATGCCGGCACCACCGATGCCGACGAAGTGGATGCGTTTGACCTTGTGTTTCATCGAGAGACCTCTTCACAAACGTTCGCCACCGTTGCGGCGGCATCCGGCATTGCCTGTGCGCGTGCCTTTTCGGCCATTTCCTTCAACTGGCCGCGGCTCAGATGGCGCAACTCGGCGAGCCGTTCCGGCGTCAGTTCCGTTTGCGGCAACAGCATCGCGGCTCCGGCCTGCGACAGGAAGCGTGCATTCGCGGTCTGGTGGTCGTCCACCGCGTGCGGGAAGGGTACGAGAATGCTGGCCACACCTGCGGCGGAGAGCTCGGCGATGGTGAGCGCACCCGCGCGGCAGATCACCAGATCGGCCCAGGCGTAGGCACCGGCCATGTCTTCGATGAAGGACACCGCATGCGCCTTGACGTTGACCGCTGCGTAGGCGGCCCGCAGCGTTTCGAGCTGTTTCTCGCCGGATTGGTGCACCACTTCGGGACGCTCGCTTTCCGGGATCAGCGCCAGTGCTTGCGGCACCGTATCGTTGAGCACCTGCGCGCCGAGGCTGCCGCCGATCACGAGAATGCGCAGGCGGCCCGGACTATCCTGTGCGTGCTCTTCATAACGTAAAGTCGGCGCCGGCAGGACGGTGATGTCGGTGCGTACCGGGTTGCCGGCCCACTCCCCTTTGCGGAGGGCCTTGGGGAAGCCGGTCAGCACACGGTCGGCCACTCCGGCGAGCACTTTGTTCGCCATGCCGGCGATCGAGTTCTGTTCATGCACCACCAGCGGGATGCCGCGCAGTGCCGCCATCATGCCGCCCGGGAAGCTGATGAAGCCGCCCATGCCCAGCACCACGGCCGGCTGGATACGGGCCAGTTCGCGCCAGGATTGGGCAAAGCCGCGCAGCAGGTTGAAAGGCAGCAGGAGCTTGCGAAGAAAGCCCTTGCCGCGCAGCGCGCCGAACCTTACCCAGGCCATCTCGTATCCGCGGGCAGCAACGAGGCGCGCCTCCATGCCATCCGGATGCCCCATCCAGACCACGCGCCATTGGTGATGCTTCAGTTCCTCGGCCACCGCGAGCCCCGGCATGATGTGGCCGCCGGTTCCGCCCGCCATAATCACGATCGTTTTATAACTCACGCCGGCAGCCCCCGCATGAGGCGGCGATTCTCGTAGTCGACCCGCAGCAGCACGGCGATGGCCACGCAGTTGGCGACGATGCCCGAGCCGCCGAAGCTCATCAACGGCAGCGTGAGCCCCTTGGTCGGCAGCAGGCCCATGTTGACGCCCATGTTGATGAAGCTCTGGAACCCGAACCAGATGCCGAAGCCCTGGGCGACGAGACCCGCGTAGATGCGATCGAGCAGCAGCGCCTGACGGCCGACCATGAAGCAGCGCCAGGTCAGCACGGCGAACAGACCGACAACCACGACGACGCCGACGAAGCCGAGTTCCTCGGCGATCACCGCGAGCAGGAAGTCGGTGTGCGCCTCGGGCAGGTAGAAGAGCTTCTCGACGCTGCCGCCGAGGCCGACGCCGAACCACTCGC
>CAYNCH010000247.1:0-3568 GCA_964395815.1 uncultured Methyloversatilis sp. | reverse complement strand
CTTCCATTGAAGTACCACATGGTGGTGGATAAAGCGATGAACAAAGCTACTACTGGAGCAAGACAACGTATCCGTTTTTTTCCCGGTATTGTGAAAATAGCAAACACTACAGTCATTCCAATGCACAAGAGCATCACGTGTCCGGATTTGGCGGGTAAAAGTATTTCGGCAAGCAGGGCCAAGCCGAGCAAGAGAACAGAGGTTGTCAAGGACCATGGAAATAAAGGGTTATTCCATGAGTAGCGAGCAATCACATCGACAACCAGCCAAACAATTGCCGTAACGCAGTAATAAGAGGCCAGTGGATATTCGCTAAGCCAGCTGGCTTGTAGAGTGGTTTCAAGACTGCCAATCAGGGTAAATGCCTGGAAGCTGAGAACTGCCGGCACATGCAGAAAGGCTCCAACAAACAAGCCGATGAATATCCAGTTCGACTGGCAGATTGATCTTGCTAAGCTCAAACCCAAACCAACCATCAGAAGAAGCTTTCCCCAGTCATCTGCCAATGCGATGAATGAGGTGACCGTTAGCGGAGCGAGGACCGCTGTGTGAAAAACTAGCCAGAAAAGCAGCAAGAAAAACAACACGACCACGGAACGGTCATGGGTAGGTGCCGGTAAAGAGGACTGAGAGGTTCGTGACAGCCAGGTGACATGAAGCAAGCCTGCCAACAATGCCATGGTCCGCAAGCCACCACTGTGCGCTACTCCCTGCATGCCAACCAGAAAAGGTAGCCAGGCAAGCAGCCAGGCGGGATGTTGCATTAGTCTCTTCGGCGAAACCTTGTCAGCCAACGAGCAACTCACCTTGCTGCAGTACCCAACGGTAGACGCCGAGTGTCCGGGTGATGTGTTGATCGAAGGTTAAGTTTTGCATGGCATGTTGGCGTGCTGTCTCCGCCATGGCTGAGGTTTTTGCATTATCAGCAAGGCAATCTGCCAACGCGGCAGCCAGCGCCGCGACATCGTCCGGCGGCACGACGCGTCCTGTGACGCCGTCCTCGACGACTTCGGTCAGACCGCCAGCCGACGAACAGATCACCGGCGTGCCGACGAGCATTGCCTGTGGCATGACCTGCGAAGTAGCCTCGTTCTTGAGCGATGGCAGCACGCAGACATCCATCGCCTTCATGCAGGCGGGTACGTCATCGCGATGACCGGCGAAGACGACATGACCTGTGAGGCCTAGCTCCGCTGCCCAGCCGGGCAGGTGCTCGCGCAAGGGTCCGTCGCCCACGACCAAAAGGCGTAGCCCCGGAAAGGCGTCGAGCAGGCGGGCGGATGCTTCGAACAGCACGCGGTGTCCTTTCCAGCTGCGCAGCACCGCGACGATACCTATGACTGGATGAGCGCCATCCAGCCCGAACTCGGCGATTACAGGACGGGCATCGGCCGCCGGCGAAAAATGGCGATGATCTGCGCCTGCCGGTATAGAGAAATGGTTTTCGGCCCGACAGCCGCAGTTGTTAACCAGATGGTCGCGAATATGCCGGCCGCTCGATATCACGGCATCGGGCAGCCAGTCATAGACGATATGTGCATTGAGGCCCGGGCGAACGGCTGATGACAGATGGCGGCTGCGCACGACAGGTATACCGAACAGCCGGCCCGCCAGTCCGCCGCACCAGCTGTCGATCGAGCTGTGGGTATGCAGCAGCGAGAAGTGCCGCGTGCGCGCCAGTCGCCGCAAAGCCAGGACTGTGCGCAGGTCGAGACGCCCTGCGAACGGCAGAAGATGAACGGTGAAACCTGCTTTCGCTGCTTCCTGCGCGATGCGCGACCCGGTCCGGCAGGCGATCTCCATCGGGATGCCGCGCTCGCGGAAGGCGCGCATCTCGGCCAGAATGCGGATTTCCTGGCCGCCCCAGCCCATCGACCATTCGGTGTGGAGAATGCGTGGATTTGCAGCGACGCTCATGCCACTCCTTCCTCCGCCCTGTCGGCCTCGATCAGAACTGTCTTGGCAAAGTCGATGTCCAGATAGCGATGCAGCGCGATGCCGACATGCAGACGGAGCCACCGTCGCCATGCGGCATCGTTGTAGATTCTGAACACTGCGGGCAGCGTAAAACCGGCCATCATCATGAGTCCCCCGAGCTCCTCGTATTTGTAAGGGGTTTTGTGAGTGATGTCTCCCCAGTAGCGATGCGGATGGTAAAGATTGGGCGTTCCGAGCAGTAGTCGTCCCTGCGGACGGAGCAACTCGCGCAATCGGTGCAGCAACGCCAAGCCTTCTTCAGGAGTCAGGTGCTCGATCAACTCGAAGGCATAAATACAATCGTAGCTTCCTTCGATATCTTCGAGCCGGTAGTAGTCCTGGTGTGTGGATGGATCTATGTCGAAAGAGCGGTATTCGATAGCGAATCTGGAACAGAGGGTTTTCCCGAAGCGCCGGTCTCCCGCGCCGACTTCCAGCACCCGTGCGCCATCGGAGACCAATTGCGCGAGGCGATCCATTTCCTTTTTGACCAGCGGCACGGACCAGATGTTCGGGTAACGGCGCTTGACGGCCTGCCGATGGCGATACAGTTCCGACCAGGCACCCAGGCTCATGCGTCATCTCCACCGCGATAGCGCACCACGGTCGCCGGCGTTCCGACGGCAATGGCGCGGGGGGGGATGTCGCGCGTCACTACCGCACCCGCGCCGATCACCGCACCATCGCCGATGGCGACGCCATCAAGCACCACCGCACCGGTGGCCAGCCAGACATCGTTGCCGATGCGAATCCCCTTTCTCTCTCCGCCTTGCTCGCGCATCGGCACGTCGACTTGTTCGAAACGATGGTTTTCGGGTACGCAGACCACATGAGAGGCGATCATGCAGTCGGTACCGATTTCGAGTCCACCATGGCCATACAGGATGCAGAAGGGGCCGATACCGGTTCTGGCGCCGATGCTTACCTGCCCACCACGCGATTCGATGATCGAAAACGGGCCGAGCGAAACCTGATCGCCCAGGGTAATACCACCGCCACCGCCGCAATTGAGCTCGGTTTGCCGGCCGACGCGGCATCCCGCACCGATCTTCAGACGTTCGGCACCGCGGATGATCGCCGAGGACGAGATGCGCGCACCAAGTTGGCGGGTACGCCACCACAAACCCGGATGGCGAAAAAACATGAATGACAAGGGACTCTCGATCGCAGAAAAACCCGCCCATGGCGGTAAGCGGATTTTAGCGGCCGTCAACGCCGGTCGGACAGCAACTCGCGCAATGTCGATTGCCACAAAGGCAATGCCGCTTGGAGGCTATACGACGCATGAACGCGTTGTCGGGCGCTATCGCCCAGGCGTTGCCGCAAATCGACCGCCCGGCAGAGTGCGGCCAGTTTTTCCCGCCACTGTTGCGGTGTGCTGGAAAGGTAGCCGTCCACGCCTTCGCGCACGATGTCGAGATTGGCACCCACGGCCGCGCACACGACGGGAATACCCGCCGCCATGTACTGGATTGCCTTGAGACCGCATTTGCCGCGCGACCATGGATCGTCTGGCATCGGCATGATGCCGATATCCATGCGCAGAATGTCGGCGATCTCCGTGTTTTCCGACCAGCGACGGTTTTCCACC
>CAYNCH010000246.1:0-3576 GCA_964395815.1 uncultured Methyloversatilis sp. | reverse complement strand
CAACCGCGCCTTCACCGACACCTTCGAACCCGGCTCGACCTTCAAGCCTTTCGGTGTCGCGCTGGCGCTGGAGCAGGGCCATGTGCGCTTCGACTCGCAGATCCAGACGGCCCCCGGGCGACTGACCATCAACGGCGCGACCATCTCCGATGCCCACAAGCACGATCTGCTGTCGGTCGCCCAGGTGATCCAGAAATCCTCCAACATCGGCACGGCCAAGATTGCCCTCGGCTTGCGCCCTGAAGACATGTGGGCAATGTACGACCAGCTCGGCTTCGGACAAGCGCTCAAGCTCGGCTTTCCCGGCGAGGCCAGCGGCCGCCTGCGTCCCTGGAAGCGCTGGCGGCCCATCGAGCAGGCAACGATGTCCTACGGCCACGGCATCTCGGTGACGCTGATTCAGCTGGCACGCGCTTACCTCGCCTTCGCGCGCGATGGCGATCTGCTGCCCCTGTCGCTGACCCGCCTGGATGCGGCTCCGGCCACGGGGATCCGCGTCTTTTCGCAGCAAACCGCTCGCGAGGTACGCACCATGCTGGAGATGGCCGTGCAACCCGGTGGTACGGCCCCGCTGGCGCAGATCGCCGGCTATCGTGTCGCCGGCAAGACAGGTACGGCACACAAGCTGGAAGGTGGCCGGTATGCGAACAAATACATCTCGTCCTTCGTCGGCTTCGCGCCGGTATCCGATCCCCGCCTGATCGTCGCCGTGATGATCGACGAACCGTCGGGCGGCATCTATTACGGCGGCGCCGTAGCCGCCCCGGTTTTCTCCAGGGTCATGGGCAGCGCACTGCGCAGCCTCGGCATCCCGCCCGACGATACGCCGAAACCCCTGCAGATGGCGAACGCTCGACCCGTGAAGGAAGACCTGTGACTACGGCGTTCCTGCAGCCCGACCTGATGATCGGTGTGACGGGCACCAACGGTAAGACTTCGGTGACGCACTGGGTTGCCCAGGCACTCGCCGCGCGCGGCCGCCCCTGCGCGATCGTCGGCACCCTGGGCAACGGCTTCCCCGGTGCGCTCGTGCCCGGCCCCAACACGACGCCCGGCGCCCATGTGCTGCGCGAGTTCCTGCCGGACTGCGTGCGCCGGGGCGCGCATGCCTGCGCGATGGAGGTTTCCTCGATCGGGCTGCATCAGAATCGCGTGGCCGGCATCCGCTTCGATATCGCGGTACTCACCAACCTAACGCGCGACCATCTCGAATACCACGGCACGATGGAAGCTTACGCCGCCGAAAAGGCCAAGCTCTTCGCCAGGCCGGAACTGGGCCATGCCGTGCTGAATCTCGACGATCCGTTCGGCGTCGAACTCGCGGCCCGGCTGCGGGGCCACATTCCCACCATCGGCTACACGTTCGCCGGCACCCCGGGAGCGAAAACCATCCTGCATGCGCAAGACTTCGCCGAAGCGGGCCATGGCCTGTCCTTCACGCTCGACGGCATCCGCTTTGCCGCACCGGTGGTCGGACGCTTCAACGCCGCCAACCTGCTCGCCGTCATCGGCGTATTGCAGGCCAGCGGGGAGTCGCTCCCGGACATCGCCACGGCACTGCGTCATATCACCCCCCCGGCCGGACGCATGCAGCCGGTCGGCGGTGCTGTCGAGCATGGAGAACCGCTGGTCGTGGTCGACTACGCGCACTCGCCCGATGCGCTCGAAAAGGTCCTGGCCACGCTGCGCGACACTGCGACGGCACGCGGTGGCCAGTTGATCTGCGTATTCGGCTGCGGTGGCGACCGTGACGCCGGCAAGCGTCCGCTGATGGGATCGATCGCCGAACTTCAGGCCGATGCGGTGGTCGTGACCAGCGACAATCCGCGCAATGAAGATCCGCAGGCGATCATCGCCGCGATCGCTGCCGGCATGCGCAAACATCCGGCGATCGAACCCGATCGCGCCGCTGCGATCCATGCCGCGATCCTCGCGGCGGATGCTCGCGATGTGGTGCTGCTCGCCGGGAAGGGCCACGAGCCGTATCAGGAAATCACCGGCCAGCGCCTGCCCTTTTCCGACGTCGAGCAGGCAAAGTCGGCGCTGGCGGGACGGCGACCTGGCAGCAGACAACCCGGAGAACACGCCTCATGCTGACGCTTTCCTCTGCCGCGGCCCTGCTCGACGGCCGCCACACCGGCCGGGATGTGGAGTTCACCAGCGTCGGCAGCGATTCGCGCACGGTCATGCCCGGCATGCTGTTCGTCGCGCTGTGCGGAGAACACTTCGATGGTCATGGGTTTGTGCGCGACGTGATCGCACAAGGCGCGGCCGGCGCACTGGTCGCGCAGGAGTGGGTGGAGAAGGCTGCCGCCCATGCCGACCTGCCGCTGGTCGCGGTCGCCGACACCCGGATCGCGCTCGGCCGGCTGGCCGCCCGCTGGCGCGAACGCTTCCACATCCCGCTGATCGGGATCACCGGCAGCAACGGCAAGACCACCGTGAAGGAAATGTGTGCGGCGATCCTGCGCGCAGACTTCGGCCAACATGCCGTACTGGCGACGACCGGAAACCTCAACAACGACATCGGCCTGCCGCTGACCCTGCTCAATCTGCGCTCCAGCCATCACGCCGCGGCGATCGAGATGGGCATGAATCATCCGGGCGAGATCGACTACCTGACGCGCCTGGCGCAGCCGACCGTGGCGCTGGTCAACAATGCCCAGCGTGCCCATCTCGCCGGCCTCGGCACGGTGACCGACGTCGCGCACGCGAAAGGCGAGATCTTCGCCGGCCTCGATGCCCGCGGCGTGGCCGTCATCAATGCCGACGATCCGCACGCCGAGCTGTGGCGCGTGCTCGCCGCTGGACGTACCGTGCTGAGCTTCGGCTTCGCCGCGACGGCCGATGTGCGCGGCCAATGGCACGCGCAGGGCTTTGGCGGCGAACTGGAGCTGGCCACCCCTCTTGGCGCAGCAACCGTCCGCCTGCCGCTCCTCGGCCTGCACAACGCACGCAATGCGCTGGCGGCAGCGGCAGCCTGCCTCGCCGCCGGCGTACCGCTTGCGCCAATAGCACGCGGTCTGGCCGGTTTTGCCGGCGTCAAGGGACGTCTGCAGCAACAGCACGGCCGTGGCGGTGCGCTGGTTATCGACGACAGCTACAACGCCAATCCCGACTCGATGCGTGCCGCAATCGCCGTACTGGCCACCCTGCCCGGCCGGCGCATCTTCGTCATGGGCGACATGGGCGAGGTCGGCGCGGCGGCGGGCCAGATGCACGACGAGATCGGCGGCTACGCCAAGAGCCAGGGCATCGACCTGCTGTTCGCCCTCGGCGAGAAAAGCGCGGCGGCGGTGCACAACTTCGATGGCGGCGGCCGCCATTTCGCCAGTGTCGAGGCGCTGGTGGCGGAACTGACGCCCCTCATGGACAAGAACGCGACCGTGCTCGTCAAGGGCTCGCGCTTCATGCGCATGGAGCGGGTGGTCGAAGCGATTCTGGAGCAGTCCGATGCTTCTTGAACTCTTCCAATGGCTGGCGCAGGACATCCGTGCCTTCAACGTCTTCAACTACATCACGCTGCGCGCGGTGCTGGCGACCATGACGGCGCTGACCATCTCCTTCGTGCTCGGT
>CAYNCH010000245.1:0-3577 GCA_964395815.1 uncultured Methyloversatilis sp. | reverse complement strand
CGCTCATACTGCTGTATGGCCGCGCGGATTGAACAGATAACCTTCGCCGCGCACGGTGCGAATGTAGACCGGGGCGACCGGGTCGGCTTCGATCTTGCGGCGCAGGCGGGCGACGCGGATATCGATGCTGCGGTCGAACGGATCGCGTTCGTAGCCCTTCAGCAGGTCGACCAGCACATCGCGCGACAGGACGCGGTTCGGGCGCGCGACGAAGGCGGCGAGCAGATCGTACTCGGCACCCGTCAGCGATACTTCCACCCCGTCGCGCAGGAGCCGCCGCCCATCGGCATCGAGGGCGAACGGGCCGAAGCGGGCGGCGGGGCGTCCGATTTTCGCGACCGGGAGTGCGGGCTGGCCACGGCGCAACAATGCCCGCAGGCGCGCCAGCAGTTCGCGCGGACCAAAAGGTTTGGCCAGATAGTCGTCGGCGCCGACTTCCAGGCCGATCACCCGGTCCATTTCCTCGCCGCGCGCCGAGAGCATGAGAATCGGCACATTCGATTGCGCCCGGATAAAGCGCGTCAGCGCCAAGCCGTCCTCGCCCGGCAGCATCAGGTCGAGCACCAATGCGTCCGGCATGCCTTCGGACAATGCCGCGCGCATGGCCGCGCCATCCGGCGCCGTCGCGACGGCGAATCCGTTCGTCGCCAGATAATCCGCCAGCAGTTCGCGCAGCGCAGGGTCGTCATCGACGACGAGAATGCGCGGCACGTCGGCGGACCGGGACGGGATCGGCCTATTCATGCTTGCAGTGTAGCGCCGCAGCATCGCGCCGGCGGATGCCGTTACGTCGCGATACGTGCGGAAACAATCGGAAACAGTCGGATGCGGCGGCGATGTGGCACCGTTACGCTCCTCGCGGATGATGTCGTCACCGAAAGCGAACACCATGAAACCCGTCTTCATCTTCCTTCCCCTTTGCGCACTGGGCATCCTGCCGGCGCTGGCGCAGTCCGCGCCCGAGGCCGTCGAATCGACCGCCCGGCCGTTGAACCTGTCGCTGCCGCGCGATGTTGCGCGGTCGCCGGCGGTGTCCTTCGACACCGCCGCGCCCCGCGATCCCGTAACCGACAACCTGCGGTCCGCGCAGGTTCGGGGCGGGCCGGAGCGCCTGCCTTACGGCAGCGGCTACGAGGCTCGCCGGCAGGGCATGGCGGGCCGGGAAGCGGGCGCAGCTTCGGGCGGCGCCTCTTCCGGCAGCGGCCACGGCGGCCTGCGCGGGGGTGGAGGAAGCGGGGGACGGGGCGGTATGGGTCGCGGACGGTAAACCCAAACTTAACGACATCCAAGGAGTCCAGCATGAAAACTACACAAGCTATCGCACTGCTCATGATTTCCGCCACGGTTGCCACTGCCGCTTATGCGCGCGGTGGCGGTGGTGGCGGCGGCGGCGGCGGAATGGGCGGCGGCCAGGGTCGCATGATGGGCCAGCCGTCGCAGATGCAGGGGCAGTCGCAAAATCGTGGTGCCTACGGCCAGGGCAGCGGACAAGGCACACAAACACGCAGCCAGATGCGCGATCCCTCCGCCAATCCCACCGGCGAACCGCAGCGGTCGCGCGATCGCATCCATACCCCGGGCACCGCCACGACGCCGGCGCTCTGCAGCGCCGCGACCATCGCGTTCTCGACGAACTGAACCTGCGGCCACGAACGATCGTCGGCGTCGCCGTCCCGCCGGCGCCGACTTTTTCAAAAAAAACGCCGACCGTCAATCGGTCGGCGTGAATACGTAAAGGAAATTTCGGGGGCGTGTCAGGTGTCCCGTCGGGCTTAGTCGAGCCTCATGTTCAGCTTGATCCAGGCGAAGCGGCCAGGCTCGTTCACGCGCGTGGTGGCCGGATCGTAGCCGGCGATGGCGGCGCCAGTGCGGCTGATGTGTTCGGCATAGGTCTTGTCGAACAGGTTGTCGATGCCGGCCGAGAGCAGGAAGCGTTTGTCAAAGCGATAGCTGCCGTTGATCGCGAGGGTGGCGAAGCCGGGCGTCGTGCCGAGATCCTGGCCGACGATGTTGCCGTAGCCGAGATGCACGCGATCCTGGTCGTCGACGAAGCGTGCCAGACCGCCGGCGCTCCACGGGCCGGACTGCCAGTCGAGACCGAGCTTGAGTTCCTGCGGCGGCGTTTGCGCCAGTGCCACGCCCATCGTGTCGTTGTCGGCGCGCACATAGGCGTAGGCGCCGCGCAGCGTCCAGTTTTTGGCAAAGCGCCAGGCCAGGTCGGCTTCGAGACCGTAGCGGGTGGCATCGACGTTGTAGGCGCAGCTATACACGCCGTTCATTGCCATCACGCCGGCCGGGCAGCCACCGGCTGCCGTGGTCAAGGGGGTGGTGCGGGTCAGGATGTAATCGTCGATCTTCGAATAGTAGGCGGACAGCGAACCATTGACGCTCTTGCCATTCCAGACCAGGCCGGCATCGATCTGGGTATTCTTTTCCGGATCGAGTTGGCGGACCGCCGTGATGCCGTTGTAGGTCGTCGCTTCCCAGTGATCCATCGGTCGCTCACCGTGGCCGATACCGACGAAGGCGGTCGCCGGCACGCCGGCCAGATCCTGTTCGTAGCGCAGGAAGCCGCCAGCGAGATTTTCGTCGGCGGTACCGACCGTGGCGCCTGCCGGATAGTTGTAACGGGTCGCCTCATAGCTGTCGTGACGCAGGCCGCCGATCAGGCGCTGTTTGTCGGACAGCGCATAAGTGAGTTCGCCGTAGATGCCCGTGTCCGTGGCGTCGAGATCCTTCACGCGTGCCAGCGAGCCGACGCTGACCAGGGCGGCGCCCTGATATTTGCGCAAGGTATGCTCGTTCTCCTGACGGTCGGCACCGAGCGTCAGGACGGCGGCCTGGCCAAGGGCCAGATCGATGCTGGCGCGCAGGCCGTGCGTCTCGCGATCCGGGTTGTTCCACGAGTAGGGCGTCGCTGCGGCTTTGGTCCGCAGCGAGTAGTTGTCCATGATGTGGTCGATGTAGTTGTAGGTGTATTGCGCCTCGATCTTGCGCACCACGTCGGAGATGCGCTTCTTCGAGAACTTGAGGTCGTAGCCGTCGCGGTCGAACACCACGCCGTCCATCGTGCGGTCGGCATAGGCGGCGTCGGCTTCGCTGCGCACGGCGGAGAGCGTCAGCGCGGTGTTGGCGTCCGGTGTCCAGCCGCCCTGCAGGCTCAGGCTTTTGCGCTCGAAGAAGGAGTGGGTCTCGCGGCCGTCGCCGTCCTCGTAGTTGTCGGATTCGGAATGCGTGCCGATGGCGCGCAGGAAGAAGTTCGGGCTGCCGAAAGTCGCGTCCGCCACGCCATCGACGCGGCCCCAGGAGCCGGCCATCAGGCTGCCGAAGGCCCGCACGCCGGACTCTTTCAGCGGCTTGACGTCGCGCTCGAACGACACCACGCCGGCGAGATTGCCGTTGCCGTAGCGCACGGTCTGCGGGCCCTTGACGACGACGACGCGGTCGAAGGATTCGGGGAAGACATAGGCGGTGGGCGGGTCCATGCGCATGCCGCAACCGCCGTGGAACTCGGCGCCGTCGAGCAGTACGTTGAGGCGCGAACCGGCCAGGCCGCGCAACACCGGGTCGCCGTCGG
>CAYNCH010000244.1:0-3600 GCA_964395815.1 uncultured Methyloversatilis sp. | reverse complement strand
CGCGGCCCTCGCGGTCGAGCTTGTTGATGAAGGTGACGATCGGCGTGTCGCGCAGCCGGCAAACATTCAAGAGCTTGATCGTCTGCGCCTCGACACCATTCACCGAGTCGATCACCATGGTCGCCGAGTCCACCGCGGTCAGTGTGCGGTAGGTGTCCTCCGAGAAGTCCTCGTGGCCCGGGGTGTCAAGCAGGTTGATCATGTGGTCGCGGTAGGGAAACTGCATCACCGAACTGGTCACCGAGATACCGCGCTGCTTTTCCAGCTCCATCCAGTCCGAGGTGGCGTGGCGCGCGGCCTTGCGCGCGCGCACTTCGCCGGCGACCTGAATCGCGCCGCCGAACCACAGCAGCTTTTCGGTCAGCGTGGTCTTGCCCGCGTCGGGGTGCGAAATGATGGCGAAGGTACGGCGGCGGGCGATTTCGTGGGCGAGCTTGGACATGGAGGTGGCAGGCAGCGGCAATAAGCGGAAAGTGCGCCGATTATAAAAGTCGGCGCTGGCGGGACGGTAACGGATCAGCCGCCGAGTCTTGCCCGTTCTTCCCGCTGTACATCGGTAATGAAGCGCTGCAACTGGTTTTCCATGGCATGGCTGAGCTTGACGAACTGGCAGCCGATGCGACCGGAGACCTTGCCGCCACGCTGGACTTCCCCGCTGTTGCGCACTTCGAGGTCGACATCGAGCGTGCCGACGCCCTTGAGCTCGATGCGGCTGCCTTTCAGGACCTGGCCGATCTCGAAATCCAGCTTGCCGCCTGGCAACTCGGCGGCGATGCCGCCGATGCTGATATCGACGACGGAGAGTTGCTGCTGCGCACCGTTCTCGCGACGGAGCGTGCAGGGCGGGCGACGTGTCAGCGGCAGCACCAGGCGAAAGAATTCGCGACGCTGCAGGCGCGTGTAGTGGTCCGGCAGGCGGGTGGAGAAGGCAGGGCGCTTCTTGTGGGTGGTTTCGTAAACCGGACCGGTGACGAACTGGTTCTTGACGCCATGGGGCGCACAGATGAAAAAGTTGCGATCGCTGGCCAGCAATTTGCGGTTGGCCGCCTGGCTGCCGCCCCAGTCGAAGATCAGCAGGTTTTCGGCTTCGTCAATGTCGAGCAATACGGTCAGCAGGGTCTCGTTGCCGTTGTCGAAAACTACACTGACGCGCTCACCGTCGTTGATGAGCTGATGCAGGTAAAAGAGGATTTCGCGCCGGTGCTGGGTGGTGAACTTTTCGAGTTCTTCCGCTGATATGGTTTGTTGGCTCATGCTGTCGATTCGGGCGCTGCGGCGTGATACTTGTTGCTGTGTGCCAGATGCATTTCGATTTTGCCGAGTATTTTCGCAGCAGTCGCCGATTCCGCCAAGTCTTCTTCCATGTGGAGCCGTCCGGCCTCGCGCAGCGCACGCAGCCAGGTAATTTGCCGCTTGGCTAACTGGCGTGTCGCGGCGATGCCGCGCTCGGCCAGTTCGGCGGCCGGACAACGGCCTTCGAGCATTTCCCAGACCTGGCGATAGCCGACGCAGCGCATCGAGGGCAATTCGGCGGTGAGCCGGTATTTCGCACGCAATGATTCGACCTCGCCGATCAGCCCGGCATCCAGCATGACGCGAAAGCGTTGCGCGATGCGCTCGTGGAGGATCGGTCGCTGCGGAGCGACGAGGGCGATCGTCAATAGGGCGAAGGGCAGGTCGACGACCGGCTGACGCTCCCAGATTTCGCCAAGCGGCCGGCCGGTCAGCCGCACGACTTCCAGGGCGCGCTGGATGCGCTGGCTGTCGTTGGGCGCCAGTCGTGCGGCGGTGACGGGGTCGTGCCGTGCCAGTTCGGCATGCAGGGCCGGCCAGCCCCGGGCCGCCGCCTCGGCTTCGAGCGTCGCACGCAAGGCCGGATCGGCCGGCGGCATGTCGGCCAGGCCCTCGACGAGGGCCTTGTAGTAAAGCAGGGTGCCGCCGACCAGCAGCGGCACTTTGCCGCGCGAGACGATGTCTGTCATCACCCGCAGGGCGTCGGTACGAAAGCGTGCTGCGGAATAGCTGGCCTCGGGCGTGATCAGGTCGATCAGGTGGTGCGGGAAGCGCGCCAGCGTATCGCGGTCGGGCTTCGCCGTCCCGATGTTCATGTCGATGAAGACCTGCGCGGAATCGAGGCTGACGATCTCGACGGGAAAGCGCGCAGCGATTGCCAGGGCGAGATCGGTCTTGCCGCTCGCGGTGGGGCCAATAAGGGCGATGGCTTGCGGTTTGGTCATGGCGCTTGCATCGATGCGAGCGTAAGGTAATCAATGAAGATGCCCGGTGAAAGGCACGGATGCTTTCTGACGGGCGAAATCTGAAGTGGCTTGGGAGAACGCCCGGCCAGACTTATTTCAAAAAAAGTAAATCTCCGGGTTGCACCTGGAAACTGAAACGCGATTCAGCGGGTTCGGCGATTGCGAATGAGGGATACAGCGACGAAACCTGAAAGCGGATACCCAGAGATTTTTCTTGTTCGATACCATCAGTTTCGTTATTCACAATGGTTGCCGGTTTCCAGCGATGCAGACGTAAAGTCGCGCCAACGCTGAGACCCGAGTCCGCACCCGCATCGAGGACGATATTCTTTCCATCGACCTTGACAACTCTTGCGATGAAAGGAAGGCATGATGTTTCCGCGAAGACCCAACTGGCAATGTCGGCGAAGAGTTGTGTCCATGCTTCTCCAAGGTCTGTACGGTAAAACCGGGGGCTGCCGAAAGGTAGCTTCGTGCTGGTTCTCACATCGCCAGTCGCTGTGCGCCCAAATTGCCGATGCGCCAATAAAGCCCCATTCCCGCCGTCATGGATGAATATGTCGACCATCAGCATGCGCGCTTCGCGAACTATCATCTGCCGGCGCAGAGAGAAATCTCGCCAGACGCCCGTCACTATGTACTGACTGCGCGTTTTGCTTGCCAGCATCGCGAAAGGTGAATTTTTCGACGCACCATAAGGTTCAAGTTCGGGAGCTTTTTCTGCGGAAACGTAGGGAAATACGCTCTCGGCCGTATCAACCCGAATGCGTTTTCCCTGCCTGAGTGCCCGTGCGAGATCCTCGGTGGCAATGAAATTGATGTTCGAGCTTTCCCCGGTTTCGAGATGTTCGGGATAAGCCATGGCGAAGCCTGCAACGATGAGTTTGTTGGTGTATTCGACTTGGCACTGAGATGGGCACGCGCTACCTGAGTCGAGTGTGACACTGACTTCGAGCGCAATCTCGTTGTTCGCAATGCGTTCGCCGATGATCCGGGCATCGCGCGTACAACTGTACGAAACGACGTGTGTTGTTTCGTCAAGCTCTCCGCGCTGGAATTGGGCCTGATTGGTGATGGCGGCATGGCCGCTGGATGCCGCTACGCCCAGTGCGCGCTTGAAGGCCAGGTCACGGGCTGCCCCAACATCGCCGCGTACGATGGGGGCGCTGCCAGTCACGGTGATTTCCTTGGCTTCTGCTATCGAGCAGACGAGGACGAAACAAAAGATGGCAGCCGCCAACAGCGGCGGCTGCAAGGCTTTCAGGTGATTAATAGCTGTAGTAAGTAGCGCTCGGCTGAACGCAGCCGTAGGTAACGCAACTCGGCACAACGGGAGGAGCCA
>CAYNCH010000243.1:0-3602 GCA_964395815.1 uncultured Methyloversatilis sp. | reverse complement strand
CGTAGCCGCCCTGCTTCAGCGCCAGCGCGGTGAGCGGGATGTTGTCGAACACCGCCGAGATGAAGCCGAGCGCCAGCGTGGAAACCCAGGAGGCGGGCGGCAGCTTCTCGACCGGCATCATCGAGGCGCAGGTGACCAGCGCGAGCAGGAACACCGAGCCCTTGACGGCGTCGGGCATCAGGCTCCATTCGGGCTTGCGCACCGGCACCGCCAGCAGCAGCGCCACCCAGACGGCGACGCCGAGGAATGGGAAGCTGTCGGCGATGGCGTTGAACTTGAGATTGACCGTGACGTTGGTGGCGATGGCGGCGACGAGGATGAAGCCGACGATGCCGACACGCGCCCAGTCGATCTTGTGCTGGGCGTGGAAATGTTTCTCGATCGCCATGTGCTTGTGCTGCAGCAGCGCGGCGGGAATGCCGAACACCACGAGCGCAACCGCAGCAGGCAGATAAGCTTCGAGCACGTCGAGGGGCGAAACGCCGTCGATCCACATCATGGTGGTGGTCGTGTCGCCGACCACCGAGCCGGCACCGCCCGCGTTCGAGGCCGCGACGATGGCGGCGAGATAGCCGATATGGACCTTCCGCTTGAACACGCTGGCGGCGACGGTCGCGCCGATCAGCGCCGCCGCGATGTTGTCGAGGAAGCCGGAGAGCGTGAAGATGATGACCAGCAGCACGAAGGGGCCGAGCCAGCCCTCGGGCAGCAGCTTCGGTAGCACCTCGGGCACGCCCGAGTCCTCGAAATGCCGCGCCAGCAGGGCGAAGCCGACCAGCAGACAGAGCAGGTTCACCAGCAGCACCCATTCGTGCGCCATGTGGGCGCCGAAGCCGGCGAACCCGGGACCGAACTTGAAGCCGGTGAACAGGATCTTGTAGCCGGCGATCACGGTCAGGCCGGTGAGCGCGACCTGCAGCACGTAGTGGTGGAACAGCGCCACGCTGAGCAGGGTGGCCGCGAAGAGGATGAAGTCGAGCGGGATGCCGCCCACCGCCAATCCGGCATCGGTGGCCGCGTACGCCAGCGGGGTGGCCAGCAGGGCCGGCGCGGCGCACAGAAACCTGCTCGGGAACGACCAAGGCCGCGCCGGGAAAATCGCCTTCATCCTCGTCTCCAGGGAATGGGGAATGGTTGCGCAAAATTCTAACATCGCCCCTACGCGTATCACTTACGTAATTGCCGCAGCAGCGGAAGAGATTCGGCTAAACTGAGTTCATCCGCTGCAGAGGAAAATTTCATGAAAATCCTGCTCCCTGTCGATGGTTCCGAACACTCGGTGCGCGCCGCGCGCCATGTCGTCAACTCGGTGCGCGGCTGCAACCAGTCCGCGATCCTGCTGCTCAACGTGCAGCCCGAAATCGATGCTCCGGAAGTGCGCAGCCACATGCGCGCCAGCGAAATCGAGGCGATGCAGGAAACCCGCGGCGGCGATGCCCTGGCCCCCGCGCGCGACGTGCTCGATCGTGCCGGCCTGAGCTATGCACCGACCGTATTGATCGGTCCGGTCGCCGAAACTATCGCCCGCTTCGCCGCCGAACAGGACTGCGAGAAGATCGTCATGGGCACGCGCGGTCTCGGCGCCGTGGCCGGCGTGCTGATGGGCTCCGTCACGACCCGCCTGCTGAACCTCACTTCATTGCCGGTAACTTTGGTCAAGTAGGCGGGGAAAAGTCGGCGCCGGCGGGACGGCGGCGGGCAGGTATGATCCGTCCATCGTGTACGGCAACCTGTTCCTCCTGTTCCTGATTCTCTCCGCCGCGGTCGGCATGCTGGCGGTGGCACGCCGTTTCAAGTTGCCGGCGATGCTCGCCTATCTGGTCGTCGGCATCGCGCTCGGGCCGCACGGCCTGGCCGCCCTGGAAAGCAGCCACGAGGTCGAGGCCATCGCCGAATTCGGCGTGGTCTTCCTGATGTTCTCGATCGGCCTCGAATTCAGCCTGCAGAAGCTCAAGGCGATGCGTGCGCTGGTATTCGGCTTCGGTTTCTCGCAGATGGCACTGACCGCCGCCGCCACCGCGGCGATCACCTGGGTCGGCTACGGGCAGGACTGGCGCGCCGGCCTCGCCGTCGGTCTCGCGGTGGCGATGTCGTCGACGGCCATCGTCGCCAAGATGCTCTCCGAACGCTTCGAGCTGCATTCACGCTCGGGCCGGCAGACGATGAGCGTACTGCTGTTCCAGGACATCGCCGTGGTGCCCTGCCTGATCCTGCTGCCGGCCCTCGCGCAGTCCGCCGCCGAATTGCCGCGCTCGCTCGGCATCGCGCTGATCGAGGCGATCATCGTGCTGGCCGTGCTGATCTGGGCCGGCCAGAAGTGGCTGCGCCGCCTGTACGACGCCGTCGCGCGCCAGCGCTCGGAAGAACTGTTCGTGCTCGCCACCCTGTGGCTGGTGATCGGCCTGGCGCTGGTCACCGGCATGAGCGGCCTGTCGCTGGCGCTCGGCGCCTTCGTCGGCGGCATGCTGATTTCGGAAACGATCTACCGCCATCAGGTCGAGGCGGACATCCGGCCCTTCCGCGACATCCTGCTCGGCCTGTTCTTCATCACGGTGGGCATGCGCCTCGACCTCGGTTTCGTGTTCGTCAACCTGCACCGCCTGGCGCTGGCGGTGCTGCTGCTGGTGGTCGGCAAGGGCCTGGTGGTGTTGCTGATCGCGCGGCTGGGCCGCAGCACGCTGGACATCGCGCTGCGCACCGCCGCCCAGCTGGCCCAGGCCGGCGAATTCGGCCTGGTGCTGATCGGCCTGGCCTACTCGCTGGGACTGATCGGCAAGGATGTCTTCCAGGTCACGCTCTCGGCCATGCTGATCTCGATGTTTGTCGCCCCCTTCCTGATCGAGCGCGCGGCGCGCCTGTCGGGCGAAATGGCGCACGGCGACTGGGCGCACAAGGCCAAGGCGGTGCACGACATCGTCGTCGCCAGCTTCGGCATTCAGAATCACGTCATCCTTTGCGGCTACGGCCGCACCGGACGCCTGATCGGCGAATTTCTCGCCGGCGAGCAGATCCCCTTCCTCGCCATCGACGTCGATCCGCAACAGATCCGCCACGCCGCGCCGCTAGGCGGCAAGGTGGCCTTCGGCAGCGCCGACCGCGCCGAGGTGCTGATGGCGGCCGGCCTGCCGCGCGCCCGCGCGGTGGTGATCGCCTACCCGGACGTGCATTCCGCCGAGCGCGTGGCGCGCAAGGTGCGCGAACACCGCCACGACATCCCCATCATCGTGCGCGCGCCCGACGAAACGTCGGTCGGCAAGCTCAAGGACGCCGGCGCCACCGAGGTCATCCCGGAGGTGCTGGAAGGCAGCCTGATGATCGCCGCCGAAACGCTGGTGCAACTCGGCATCCCGGTCGAGCGCGCTATCGGCCAGGTACGCGAGGTGCGCATGCACCGCTACGCGTCGCTGCGCGGGCTGCACACGGATACGTCGGCGGAGCACTGAGCCGTCCCGCCGACGCCGACTTTTCTCAGTCGGTCGAAGGCACCAGCAGCAGATCGCCGCGCGCCTCGTTGACGAGATGGGCAGCGACGCTGCCGAGCAGGGTGGCTTCGACATCGCTCTGGCGATTCGAGCCGAGCACCAGCAGGTCGGCGCCCATCT
>CAYNCH010000242.1:0-3606 GCA_964395815.1 uncultured Methyloversatilis sp. | reverse complement strand
AGCAGGCGATGGCCACCGCCAATGGCGCCTTCGAGCAGATCAGTCAGGCAACGACCGCCGCCTTCAGCGGCATGACGGCATCCACCAAGAAGAAAAAATAAGCTAACCCGCCATGCCGTCCGACCAGCGTCGGGCGGCATGATCATCGGATTCGCGCGCATCCACCCAGCGCGTGCCTTCCGGCGTTTCCTCCTTCTTCCAGAATGGCGCCCGGGTCTTCAGGTAATCCATGATGAACTCGCAGGCCGCGAAGGCGTCGCCGCGATGGCCTGACGATACCCCCACGAAGACGATCCGCTCGCCCGGCAGCAGCCGACCGATGCGATGAATGACCCGCACGCGGCGCACCTTCCAGCGCTGCTTCGCCTGCGCGACGATATCGGCAAGCGCGGCTTCCGTCATGCCGGGATAGTGTTCCAGCGTCATCGCCTTCACATGACCGTCGTGACGGACGAGCCCGACGAAGCTCGCCACCGCCCCGGCCCCATCATCCTGTGCAGACAGGGTTGCAATCTCGACACCGGTATCGAAATCGTCCGGCTGAACGCTGACTTCCATCATCCCATCAGCCACCGGTTACCGGCGGGAAGAAGGCCACTTCATCACCATCGGCGACCGGGGTATCCATGCCGGCCATCTTCTGATTGACGGCGGCACGGAGATTCCTGGCGCTCAGCAGCTCGGGGTGCTGCCGACCCAGAGCCTCGCGGAGTGCGCCGACCGTCCCGACGTCTGCGGGCAACTCGATGTTTTCGGCACCGCTGCCGATGGCCTCGCGCAGGCCGGCAAAATAGAGGATCTTCAGAGTCATGGTCAGAACAGGTCCGAAAACGCGATGAACCCGACCGTGTCGCCGGCGAAAAACGACTGCCCGGGCAGATTGTCGATCAGGCCGTCGGCCCAGGCGCAGGAGGTCAGCACACCGGACCCCTGGTGCGGATACAGTTCCGCCTTGCCGTCGGGCGTGATGCGGGCGCGCAGGAATTCGCGCCGCTTGTCGGGCTTCATCCAGTTCGAGGCGGACATCAGCCGGCGCACCGGCGATTGCCACGTGGAGGCGCCCATGCGCTTGAGGATGAAGGGCCGCACGAAGATCAGGAAGGTGACGAAGCTCGATACCGGGTTGCCGGGCAGGCCGATGAAGTCGGCCTGCAAGGCTGCTCCCGCCGTCCCGCCGGCGCCGACTTTTCCCACCCGTCCGAATGCGAGCGGCTTGCCCGGCTTGATGGCGATCTTCCAGAGGTTCAGTTCGCCCGCCTGCTCGATGGCCGCCTTGACGTGATCCTCCTCGCCGACCGACACGCCACCGGTCGACAGGATCAGGTCATTGCCCTCCGCGGCTTTCTGCAACGCGACGCGGGTCGCTTCCAGCGTATCCGGCACGCGGCCGAGATCGGTCACCGCACAGCCGAGGCCGTCGAGCAGGGCGTGCAGGAAATAGCGGTTCGAGTTGTAGATGCCGCCCGGGGGCAACGGCTGGCCCGGCTCGGCCAGTTCGTCGCCGGTCGACAACAGAGCGACGCGCAGGCGGCGGAATACCGGCCGCGTCGCCAACCCCACCGAAGCGGCCAGCCCAAGCTCGGCCGGGCCGAGACGCGTGCCGGCGGCGAGGATGGCGCCCCCCGTCGCGATGTCCTCGCCGGCGCGGCGGATGTTCTGGCCGGACCGGGGAACCTGGTTCACGATCACCGTCCCATCAGCACCAACCTCACAGAGTTCCTGCATCACCACGGCATCGGCACCCGCCGGCACGGGGGCGCCGGTGAAAATGCGCGCCGCCGTACCGGCGGCGAGCGGCTGGCCGACCGTACCGGCCGGAATGCGCTGCGACACCGGCAGGGCAACGCCGGCCTGCGCGATGTCGGCACAGCGCAGCGCATAGCCGTCCATCGCGCTGTTGTCGAGCGGCGGCACAGCAATCGATGAAGTTTGCGCGGCGGCGAGGATGCGGCCGCGCGCGGCACGGCCTTCGTCTCCGTCACCGGGACGGCAGCCGCGAGCAGATGGTCGAGGGCTTCTTCGTAACTCAGCATGGACGATCCAGATAGTCGAGGATGAATTGGGCGATGGCGTCGGGGTCGTTCAGGTCCAGTACCGGATGCGGACAGTCGATGGCAGCATCCGTCGCGACGGCCACGACACTCCCGTTCTCCGGCCAGATCGGCGGCTTGCCGTGCGCCGGGCGATGAATTTCCAGTTTCGAGATGGGCGTCTGCTTGAAACCTTCGACCAGCACGAGGTCGCAGGGCGACAGTACCGCCAGTTGCGCTTCGAGCGTCGGCTCGGGCGCTCCACGCAACTCGTGCATCAGCACCCAGCGGGTGTCGCAGGTCAGCAGCACTTCGCTCGCCCCGGCCTGCCGGTGACGCCAGGAATCCTTGCCCGGCTGGTCGACGTCGAAATCGTGGTGGGTATGCTTGATCAGCGACACCTTCAGGCCGCGGGCCGTGAAACGCGGAATCAGCTGCTCGATCAGCGTCGTCTTGCCGGCGCCGGAATAGCCGGCAAAACCGAATACTTTCATGTTTCGATGACCCTCGCGAAACCGCCGCCCGGTGTCCGAAAATTGGTGGTCTGTCCCTGATACAAACGCGCTGCAACCATCTGCACGCCGCCACGATAGACATAGTTGCGGATGTCGGCCTTGAGCTTTGTCATTTCGCCATCCACCTCGACCTCGACCGTCGAAGGCAACGCCAGCGCCTGCGCCACATATTCGCCGGCGATGATTTCGTCGAATACGCGTTTTGTCAGTTTGTCGCCGCGGTACGAACCCTTCGATCCGTAACCGGCCGCCGGCTTGAAAAACAGCTCGCGCCGGCGCTGCCAGAACTCGGCGGCACGTTCCGTCGTCACGATTGCGGTATGCGGAACGCCCGCCTGAAGCACCCGGCGGATTTCCGCAGCGACGCCCCACGCCGTCAGCAATTCATCATCCGTAAGCGCGACGAGGTTTCGCTTGTCCGCATACCGCGCATGATGGACCGGATTCGGGGTGACCGCCGCGGCACCCTGTAGCCAGGCTTCGCGCACCGCCAGATTGCCCGGCTCGGCCAGCGCGAAATCGGTCAGGCGGTTGTACACCAGATCCAGCCGCGTCTCTTCATGCCACAGCCCGCCATGGCACATCATCAGTTCGGACGGATCGCAGATCACCGTTTCGATGCCCTGTGCAGCGAACAGCTGCCGGAAGCCGAGGAACTCAGGATAGAGATACTGCGAGGCGGGCTCCGCATCCACGATGGCGAGGGCTTTCAGGGGTCGCTCGCCGCATTCGGCACGGAACATCGCGACATAGGCTTCGAGCACATCCTGCCGCTTCGAATGCAAGGCCGCCAGCAGCCCGCCGCCGGCATTGGTGTTGATCTCGATGAGCTGCGGACCGGAAGGCGTCAGATGGAAATCGTAGCCCATGAATACCCCGGCCTGCGCCGTCCGGCCCGCGCCGACTTTTTCTTCCCACTGCGGCAGTGCGACGACATGCTCGACCGCGGCGATGATCTCGCGCATCTTCTCCAGGTCGGCAGCGGAAATCCGTACGCTTGCCGCGGAAAACAGGTACGGCCGTTCGGCGAGGAGTTCGGCAGGCAGGTCGTCTAGCGTCAT
>CAYNCH010000241.1:0-3618 GCA_964395815.1 uncultured Methyloversatilis sp. | reverse complement strand
ACTCCGGAGGCCATCGACTGCTGCCGCCAGTTGCACGCGAAAGGCTACCAGCTTGCCCTCGACGACATCACCGCGCTGGAACCCGGACTGCAGGACGTGCTGCCCTATGTCAGCTACATCAAGGTCGACCTGATCGATGTCCCCGAGGCCTCGCTGGCCAAGCTGGTCGACCAGCTCAAGCCCCTGAGCGTCACGCTGCTGGCAGAAAAGGTCGAAACCCGCCAGCAGTTCGAGATTTGCCGACAGCTCGGTTTCCAGCTCTTTCAGGGCTATTACTTCGCCCATCCCGAAGTGATGAGCGGGCGGCACATCGATCCGGCCCGCCAGCAGATGCTGCGCCTGTCCCAGCTACTCTACAGCGATGCCGATGTCGCGCGTATCGAAGCGGTGTTCAAGCAGGACTCGAAGCTCACCTACAACCTGCTGCGGCTGGTCAATTCGGTAGCGATGGGCATGCGCACGCGCATCGGCTCGGTGCACCAGGCGATATTGCTGATGGGGCGCCGGCAGTTGCAACGCTGGCTGTCGCTATTGCTGTTCGCCCATCGCGACGGGCAGGGCTTTCCCGATCCGCTATCGACCATGGCGGCCTGTCGCGGACGTTTCATGGAGCTTCTCGCCGGCGCTGACAGCGCGATCAGCGGTCTCGGCGACCAGGCCTTCATGACCGGCATGATTTCCCTGCTGGACGTGGCGCTCGATATTCCCATGACGCGTATCGTCGATGAGCTGCACCTGGCCGACCCGATCCGCGGTGCCTTGCTCGACCGTTCGGGTCGCCTGGGCGAACTGCTGCGGCTCATGGAATGTGTCGAATGCTGCGATACCGCATGCCTGAACAACCAGCTTGTGCAGCTCAATGTCACACTTGATCAATTGACACGCGCCGAAATCGAGGCCATGAACTGGGCGAACGCCATCGGCAAAGAGGCGTAGACTTCCGCCGTTTCCGTTGCCCAGGACTGGTTCCATGCTCACCGTCGCAATCGTTTCGGATATCGTCTGCCCCTGGTGCTACATCGGCACCCGCCGGCTCGCAGCAGCCGTCGATCTGATCCGCCAGACGCAACCCGACTTCCGCTTTCGTAGCTACTGGAAGCCATTTTTCCTCAATCCAGACACGCCACCCGAGGGAGAGCCCTACCTGCCCTTCCTGGAACACAAATTCGGCGGTCGCGACAAGGTCGATGAAATCTTCGCCCGTGTGCGGGCGGCTGGCGCTCCTTACGGCATCACCTACGCCTTCGAGGACATCCCCTTGCGGGCCAACACCCTGAAGGCGCATCGCCTGCTGCATCGGGCGCAGACGGTCGCTCCCGATCCCGCGAAGATCGACGCGCTGGTCGAGCGCCTGTTCATCGCCAATTTCCAGCGTGGCGAATATGTCGGCGATAGCCGCGTGCTCACCACCATTTCGATCGAGTGCGGCTACGACGGTCCCGAAATCGCGGCCTACCTCGATTCCGATGAGGATGCGGAGCGCGTGCGTGCCGAGGAAGCGGCGGTACGGGCGCAAGGCATCACCATGGTGCCGACCTTCGTGCTGCCTGACGGGCAGGTCATTGTCGGGGCCGAGGATCCGGCGATTCTCGCCGCGGGCATCCGCCGGGCCTTGTCAATTTAATGTCGCCGTGATGGACGATGCGGATTACATGGCCGCCGCCCTCGACCTGGCACGGGAAGCCGCGTCGCTCGGCGAGGTGCCGGTCGGCGCCGTGGTGGTCAAAGAGGGCGAAGTCGTCGGCCGCGGCTGCAATCAGCCGATCGGACGCCACGACCCGACCGCCCATGCCGAGGTGATGGCGCTGCGCGATGCGGCGGCGCGGCTCGGCAACTACCGGCTGCCAGGCTGCACGCTGTATGTGACCCTCGAACCCTGTGCGATGTGCATCGGCGCGATCTTCCATGCGCGCATCGGCCGCGTCGTCTTCGGTGCGCGCGACCCCAAGACCGGTGCCGCCGGGAGCGTGATCGACCTGTTTGCCGAGGAGCGGCTGAACCATCACGCCGAGATTGTCGGCGGAGTCCGGGCGGAGGACTGCGGCCGGCTGCTGTCGGACTTTTTCGCCGCCCGCCGGCAAAAGACCGCGATTGCCTGATGGGTCACCAGATGCGCATCGGGATTTCCATCCCCGACCAGGTGCTCGAACTTCGCGACGACGCAGATCGCCTGCTGAAAACCTATGCCGTCTCGACGGCGGCGAAGGGCGTGGGGGAAGAGAGCGGCAGCTATTGCACGCCGCGCGGTCGCCACATCGTCCGGGCAAAAGTCGGCGCTGGCGCGACGGCGAACACCGTGTTTGTACGCCGTCGGCCGACCGGGGAAATCTGGACGCCGGAACTCGCGGCAGAATTCCCCGGCCGCGACTGGATCCTGACGCGCATCCTGTGGCTTTCGGGGTGCGAGCCGGGCAGGAACCGCCTGGGCACTGTCGATACCATGCGCCGCTACGTCTATATCCACGGCAGCCCGGATACGGTGCCGATGGGCACGCCCGGCTCGATCGGCTGCGTGCGTATGCGGAACAGCGACATCGTCGAATTGTTCGACCTCGTGCCGGCCTACACCCCGGTCGAGATCAGCGGCTGAATACGCTCAAGCGCGGCCGAGCGTCCAGCGATAACGCCGTCGCCCGTCAGCCGTGCCGCCGGCGAGCCAGCTACGCTCGTCGAAGACCGCCGTCCCGTCAGCGCCGACTTTTACCAGCGTCGAGCAGCGCGTGCCATAGTCCGCGCCGCGAATGAAGGCCGCGGACAGCAGCCGTTCCCAGGCCAGAGTAACACCCGTGGCGGGAAGGGCACTATCGGGATGGATCGTATCGTCGCATAGCAGGTGCCAGAGACCGTGTTCGGCGGGAAGGGCGGTCAGGGACGTTTCGAGCGCCGTCTTGCCCGCGCCGACTTTTGGCCAGGGGGTGTCGAGCAAGGCATTGGACAAGCCGTAGATGCCGGGTGCGAGCACATGTCGCTCCCCGGAAACATTGCTGAAGGCGACGAGCCGCCCATTGCCTGTCGCATCGCCCAGCAGCAGGTTGAAACCGTTGTAGTCGGCCGGACGCAAGGCATCGAGATAGGCGTCGATGTCGGCATGACCGGCGAGAAAATCCGCGACCAGCCGGCCGCGCGAAGGCGCATCGGGGCGCTGGCGGGCCGGGTCGCGATAGTTCGTCAATGCGGCGAAGCGGCCGCTGCGCGTGATGCCCAGCCACGTTCCGCCAGCCTCAAGATCGCGGCCGGCGAGAATGTGCGGATGATCGGTCCAGAAGTCGGCGCTGGCGCTACGGCGAACATGGAACTCGTCGCGGTTGGCGGCGACGACCAGCGGATAGCCGGGGTCAGCCCGCCAGGCAACGAGGATCAGACACACTACTCGACCGGATAGGGCAGGGGGAGAACCTGTGCACGCGGTCCGGCCGGAGTGCCGACATGGATCGCGCCGGCTTCGGCACCCGCAGTCTGCACCACGAGCAGGCATTCGCAGCCTCCCGCGACCGGTGCGGCGAGCACCACCGCGCCGCAGTGCTGCTCGCCGGTTTCCGGGGTGAAGACAGCGGTGCCGGGCGCGACCATCGTGTCGAGCCGGCAACGCATCATGCGCCGCTTCACCTTGCCGAGGTA
>CAYNCH010000240.1:0-3621 GCA_964395815.1 uncultured Methyloversatilis sp. | reverse complement strand
GTTTGCGGCGTCCCGGTCGACATGATTTCCACCGGTCCGGATCGCGAAGAGACCATCGTCCTGCGCCATCCATTCAAGTAATCCGGGCATCCACGCAAAAGTCGGCGTCGGCGGGACGGCGCCGACACCAGCAGCCGGGTGCTGTCATTGGCTCACCGGCAATACGTGCTTACACTTTTCGGCATTTCTGACACCATCGGCTTACGGTCGGATGTTCCAATGCGCCTCATGCCAACAAGAGGAGCCATGCCATGAAAAAGACCGGATTCTGGATTGCAGGCCTGATCGCCGCCTTGATGGCTGGCAGTGCCTGGGCCGATCGACCCGATCATCGGCATCATCGTGACCAGCGCGATCACCGCGATGGCGTTCGCTTCAGCCTTTCGATCGGTACGCCATGGCCTGCACCGCCCTACACGCACCGCATGCGCCCTCGCCACCCGCAACACTGGCCGTATGTCGTGATGCCGGCGGTCGTGCCCATCGCGCCGGTGGTAATGTCGCCGCCGCGCATCTATATCGAGCAGGCGCCTGTCCGCCCGGACGTTCCGGTGCTGGAGCCCGGCTACTGGTACTACTGCAACGAGGCGGGCGCGTATTATCCGCACGTCCAGACTTGCGCGGGTGACTGGATCAAGGTGCAGCCCCAGAATCGCTGACCGAAGGAGACGAGCATGCGTAGCGGAATCAGGATTTCCCTTGTCGCGGCAGCCCTGCTGGCCGGTTGTGCGAGCGTGCCGACCGGGCCCGATGTCATGGCCCTGCCGGGCACCGGAAAGAGCTTCGACGAATTTCGTGTCGATGACATGACCTGCCGCGACTTTGCGTACCGGCAGATCGGTGGCCAGGCCGGCGAAGAGGCCGCCAACAACGCGGCGGTGCGCAATGCGGCGATCGGTACCGCTGTCGGCGCCGTGGCCGGGGCGGTGATCGGCGGTCGGGATGCGGCGGGAATCGGCGCCGGCACCGGGCTGATCATCGGCAGTATTTCGGGAACCGAAGCCTCGCGCAGCGGTACCTACGGCAGCCAGCGCCGCTACGACATGGCCTATACCCAGTGCATGTACGCCAAGGGACACCGCGTGCCGGTCAGCGGTCACTACACCCCGACTACACCGGTGCCTCCGCCCCCGCCGGCGGGTTCGCCACCGCCGCCTCCCGTTCGCTAGCCAAGCCGGATTGCCAGGCTTGATATTGCCGCAGCCGACGATACAGTTGCGGCCGGCCAGCTTGGCTTGATACATTCGTTCGTCCGCTTTCTCGACCAGATGACGCCAGTCATCGGCAGCATCGCTGATGCGCTCGGCCACGCCGATGCTTGCGGTCACCGCGGTGCCGTCGGGGCGCTTGTCGAAGCCGTCCGAACGCGCACGCTCCAGGGCGATGCAGGCCATCGGTGCAGTGGTGTTCGGCATGATCAGGAGAAATTCTTCGCCGCCCCAGCGGACCAGCATGTCGCCCAGGCGCAAACGTGCCTGGAGGGCGCGCGCCGCACCCGCCAGTACGGCATCGCCGGCCTCGTGGCCGAACGTGTCGTTGACCTGCTTGAAGTGATCGAGGTCGATGAAGGCGATCGCCAGAGGCGCCGTGCTGCGGCGGGCGAGCGTGAATTGCAGTTCCATCAGCTCTTCTCCGCTTTGCCGCGAGAAGCAGCCGGTCATCGCATCGCGGATCGCTTCGCGGACCAGCACGATGATGAATGCCAGTTGGGACAGCCCGGCGAGAAGTGCCACGCCGGCGATCAGCAGCATCAGCCAGAACGAGGCGGCGAAAGTAGGCCAGTCGAACACCGGCAGGCGCATCAGACCGGTGATGGCCTGCATGATCAGTAAGGGCGAGATGAAGGCGATGTTTTCCAGCAGCGTCAGCGGAAAGATCGACAGGCCGGCGAGCATCACGAACGGCAGGAAGGCATAGCCGGTGGAAAAGGCGAGCTGCATGCCGTGCAGATCGAACTGCGCCATGTGCTGATAGGAAAAGAGGAAAAAGGCCGTCGGTACGGCCAGCAGGAGGGCCAGTCCGCGGTAGGCGTCGCGCATGTGGTGCATGCGTTGCGCCAGCAGGGTGATGAGTGCGAAGGCGACGGTCGCCGCGATGCGTGCGATTACCAGCGGCAACCAGACTTCGCGCGGAAAGGCAGCGATATCGACGACGATCCAGAGAGGGGTGAGCAGGGCGAACAACCCGGCCACGAGGCGAACGCGCGAAACGATCATCGCGGCACGCCGTTTTTCGAGCAGCGGGATGTGGCTGCGGGCGCGCAGCAGCCAGGAGATTTCCTGCTGGCTCATCTCGACCAGCACGGAAACCCAGGCGTGATGCCAGATATCGCGCAATGAACCGCTCAAGGACGTCTTTCGGAAGAGTGAATGAAAAAACCCGGCGCGCGGCCGGGTTGCTTTCTTCTACTAAAGCCTTAAGTCGAATTCTAACCGCAGGCACCTACCGCGCCACAGGCCGTGCAGAAATCGCAGCCATCCTTGCGAATGACGGTCAGGTTGCCGCATTCGGCGCACAGGGAGCCCTGCGTGACCTTGAGCTCGCCCTTCTTCTCGCTGGGACGTTCGAGGATACCCATGTCGCGCATCGGGTAGCCATGTTCGTCGAGAATGCCGAGCATCGCATAGCGGTGCATGATCAGGCGGGCGATGTAGGCGACTGTCGAGGGCCAGTTCTGCTGTTTGTTGGAGCCGGGTACGCGCGCCATGAAGTCGCCGAGCGGCTCGGGATAGTTGAGCAGCTTGCGCAGCTTCATGCCGATCCAGGCCGGATCCATCACGCGCATGTCGAGCGACAGCAGCTTGGTCAGGCCGTCGAGGGCGCGCGGATAGTTGCCCGAGAGCCAGCAGGAATAGGGGCGGGTAACGCCGTCGGGCAGCGTGATCTCCTTCAGGCCGAGCACAAAATCCTCGCGCGAGGCGGGGTTCACAATATCCACCGTCCAGGACAGCGTGCCGTCGGTACCGGTCTTGGGTTCGTCGCGGCTGAACATGCAGTCGAGCACAGGGGTGCTGGCATCGCTGTCGAGCGCGCCGAGTTGCTCGCAGCGGTAGCGGATCACCTGTGCCATGGCCGAGACCGTGCCGGGCATCATCTTCAGTTCGCCATGGGGCGGCATTGCCATGTCGAAGCCTTCCTCGCCGACGGTGCCGGCTAGGACATCGAGCTTGAGCCTCAGCCAGGCCGGGTCGTTGGCACGCATGTCCATCGACAGGGTCTTGGCGACGGCGCCGAGGCCGCGTGGCTGCTCGGTGCCATTGACCCACACCTCGAACGGCACATTCTTGCGCAGCTCGTTCTCGATTTGTCCCACAAACAGCGCGAACTCGCCGTGCGGCGTCTCGATCATGTAGGTCCACGCCGTATTGCCGTCCGTCAGCTTCGGCCGGCCCGGCCAGCGCAGGCTGGCCAGCACCGGAGCCGGCAGCGAGCCGATCTTCATGCGGCGGTTGGCGCCATCGATGATCACATCCTGCGGCTGTTTCTGGCTGTTCTGGGCTGGTGTCGCTGCGGGCTGTTGTGGTTCGACCGACAGTACGCTGCCGAGCACCGCGTTGGGCCGATAGGTGGCCAGTCCCTTGAGACCGGATTTCCAGGCGACCATGTAGAGGTCTTCGAACT
>CAYNCH010000239.1:0-3631 GCA_964395815.1 uncultured Methyloversatilis sp. | reverse complement strand
CGCAGGAGGAGACAGCGAGAGTTGGTAAGGGAATTTTTCGTCGACGACCTCCTCGTCGAAAGACACCGACAGCTTGATCTTGTCCGTAGCGGAAAGCCGGCGCTCCCAGGCCGTGTGCAGATAAACATTCTCCCAGCCTTTGCTGCGCTGCGGATCGCCGTTGTTGTAGGCGCCCGGGAAGCCATCGCCCGCCGACAGGTTGGCGGCACCGGCGGCGACAAACCACTCCTGATCGGTAGCGGGCCGGAAATCGGCACGAAAATGAAACTGGTCGACCGTCTTGTCGTCGTAGGCATTGGCGTAGCCATCGTCCTTGCGGCGCTCCAGAGTGACGCGGTAGCTGGCCTGCTCGTTCCCCCAGCCAAGGCGCGCCCGGCTGTCGCGAATGCCGCCCGCGCCGGCCGCCGCCGCGGCTTCGAACCCCTGCGTATCCTGAGTGTGGCGGGTAATGATGTTGATGACCCCGAACATCGCGTTCGCGCCATAGGTGGCGGAGTTCGAACCGCGCAGCACTTCGATGCGTTCGATATCGGCCAGCGGCACCGTCATCAAGCCGCGGTGCGTGCCGCCGACCACGTAAGACGAGTACGCCGAGCGGCCGTCGATCAACACCAGGTTGCGTGTGCCGAAATCGTCAATTGGCGCGTGATAGGCGACAGCTGGGTCGGCAGCCATCTTGCCGCCCACGAGGTAGCCCGGCACCAGCCGCAGCAGATCGGCCAACTCGCGCGCGCCCGAGCGCCGGATCATTTCGCGATCGATGATGGTGACCGCTCCGGGGGTTTCGCTCAGAGGCTGGGCGAGGCGTGTCACGGTCAGCACCTCGGGCAGTTCGGTGAAATAGTCTTTCTCCGAGATCTCGGCAGCGCTGAGGCAACCGCTGCCGAACAACAGCAGCAGAGGCAAGGTCAGGAAGCGGGGGGGCGGGTTCATCGCGAATCGATCAAAAGGATCGCCGATCATGTCATGTCGCCGCCGGACTGGCAATCCCTACTTTGGGGCATTCCTGCCTTGGGCTGAGGCAGACGGTACTGCGGCATTACGGCGGCTGACGAGCGCCACGCCGAGAATGACCAGGCCGGCGCCGACAAGTTGCGCCAACGACAGCGGTTCGTCGAGCAGCCAGCCGGCGAAACCGATGGTGGCGAGCGGCCCGAGCATGCTGACCAGCGCGACGCGGGCGCTGCCGAGACGGCGGATCGCCGCGGACTGGGCGAACACCGGCAGTGCCGTCGAGAACAGGCCCATTGCCAGCGCGTAGGCATAGACGGGCCAGGGCTGGACGAGCGATGCTACGGGTTGTGTAGCGAGAAAATGGCCGAGCACCGCGGCAACGGAAACGAGCGTGGCGAGCGCGGCGAAGCGCGAGGTGCCGAGCCGCGCAATCAGCCGCCCGCTGCCGGTGAGGTAGATCGCGTAGCAAAGTGCCGAGACGAAGACCAGCCCGCTGCCGAGCCAGATCGTCGTTGCGTCGGCGGCGAACTCCAGGTCGTGCCAGAAGGCGATGCCGATACCGACATAGCACAAGGCCAGCGCGGCAAACTCACGCCCGCTGGCCATACGCCGGGCGAGGACCATGCCGAAGATCAGCGTCAGCGTCGGGTAGGTAAACAGGATCAGGCGTTCGAGACCGGCGGAAATATATTGGAGTCCGAGGAAGTCGAACACGCTGGCGGCGTAGTAGCCGGCCAGGCCCATGGCGACGACGCCCAGCCAGTCCCGCCCCGACAGCGCCGGCGCACCGCGCGAGACGACGAGCCCGACCCAGAGAAACACCGGCAGGGCGAAGGCCATGCGCAGTGCGAGCAGGGTGATCGCGTCGACGCCGTAGGGATAGGCGAGCTTGACGAGAATCGCCTTGAACGAGAAGCCGAATGCGGAAACGACGGCCAGCAGCAGGCCGATGCCGTGATCGCGGCCGGCGCTCACCGCGTTCTAGCGGCGGCCGAGCAGCGAGCCGAGCAGGCCGCGCACGATCTGGCGGCCGACCTGCGAACCGATGGTGCGCACCACCGTCTTGGTCATCGTCTGGACGAGCCCGTCGTGCTGACCGCCGCGCGGACCGGTCCGGCCGAACAGCAGGTCGTTGAGCGCACCGCCAGAGCTGCCCTCCGGTGTCGTTCCGCCGGAACCAGCGGCTCCCGGTGCCGTCCCGCCAGCGCCGACTTTTTCTGCAGCGCCCTCAGCATTGCGCGCCGTAAGCTTTTCGTAGGCGGATTCGCGATCCACGATCTTTTCATAGTGGCCATAGAGCACCGAGGCACGGACCGCCGCAGCGCGCTCTTCCGGAGTCAGCGGGCCGAGACGCGAGGCCGGCGGCAGCACGAAGGCGCGTTCGACGATGTGCGGGCGGCCTTTCTCGTCGAGGAAGGACACCAGCGCCTCGCCGACGCCGAGCTCGGTGATGGCGGCGGCAGCGTCGAAGGCCGGGTTGGCGCGCATCGTCTCGGCCGCCGCCTTGACGGCTTTCTGGTCGCGCGGCGTGAAGGCCCGCAAGGCATGCTGGACGCGGTTGCCGAGCTGGCCGAGCACTTTCTCCGGCACATCGAGCGGATTTTGCGTAACAAAATAGACGCCCACGCCTTTCGAGCGGATCAGCCGCACGACCTGCTCGACCTTGTCGACCAGCGCGTCGGGGGCGTCGTCGAACAGCAGGTGCGCCTCGTCGAAAAAGAACACCATCTTCGGCTTGTCCAGGTCGCCGACCTCGGGCAGCTGCTCGAACAGTTCCGCCAGCAGCCACAGCAGGAAGGTGGCGTAGAGCTTGGGCGAGTTCATCAACTGGTCGGCAGCAAGGATATTCACCACGCCCTTGCCTTGCTGCACCTGCATCAGGTCGGCGATGTCGAGCATCGGCTCGCCGAAGAACCGGTCACCCCCCTGCTCTTCGAGTCCCAGCAGGCCGCGCTGGATGGCGCCGATGCTGGCGGCCGAGATGTTGCCGTATTGGGTCTTGAACTGCGCGGCGTTGTCGCCCACGTGCTGCACCATCGCCCGCAGGTCCTTGAGGTCGAGCAGCAGCAGGCCGGCATCGTCGGCGATGCGGAAGACGATCTGCAGCACGCCTTCCTGCGTGTCGTTGAGCCCCAGCAGCCGCGCCAGCAACAGCGGCCCCATGTCCGAAACGGTGGCGCGCACGGGATGGCCGGACTGGCCGAATACATCCCAGAACACCACCGGATTGGCACGCGGCTGCCAGTCGGTCACGCCCAGCATGTCGAGCCGCTTCTGCAGCTTGTCTGAGGACTTGCCCGCCGCCCCCAGGCCGGAGAGATCGCCCTTGACGTCGGCGAGGAATACCGGCACGCCGATGGCCGAGAAGCGCTCGGTCAACACCTGCAGGCTGACGGTCTTGCCGGTGCCGGTGGCACCGGTGATCAGACCATGACGGTTGGCAAGGGCGGGCAGCAGGGCGAGGTCGGCGCCTTGGTGGCGGGCGATTGGCAGCGGATCGAGGCTCATTTTTTCATCCTTGTAAGTGCCTTAAAACAACACGTTGGAGAAATACACTGAAAAAAGACTTTAATTCCGGGCGCTATTTTCCGTAATATCGCCACGACTGCCGGAACTGCCGGCTGCCGCATTGTCCCATGACCCGACCATTCACGACATGACGCCGCTTTCCGGAAAA
>CAYNCH010000238.1:0-3656 GCA_964395815.1 uncultured Methyloversatilis sp. | reverse complement strand
ACTTGTCGCAGCGGCTCAGCCTGCGCATGACGCAAGCCGCCGGGCAGACGGCCAGCATCTGGCAATCCCTGCAGGACGATGCCGGACGCCAGCTGGCCTGGTTCGCCGCCGAAGCCGCCGCCGATCCGCAATTGCGGCAGGCCATGCGCCGTGGCGATGCGCAGTCGCTGCTGTCGCTCGCCGGCGAGCGCTACCGCACGCTGAAAGAACAGTTCGGCATCACGCACTGGTACTTCATCGCTCCCGACCGCCGCATCCTGTTGCGCGTGCATTCCCCGGACAAGGCCGGCGACAGCGTGGAGCGCGCCACGCTGCGCCTGGCCGCGGCCACGAATGCGCCGGTCACCGGCCTGGGACTCGGCGCCACGGCCGCGCTGACGCTGCGCCACGTCCTGCCCTGGCGCGACGCGCAGGGCGAGCTGCTCGGCTATCTGGAACTGGGCATGGAAACCGAATGGTTCGTCCGGCAGATCAAGCGTCTGGGCGGTGTCGAGGTCGCCGCGGCGATTCACAAGGCCCATAGCCACGCAGAGGATTTCAACTTCGGCAAACAGGCCTTCGGTTACGTCGGCGATTGGTCAACCCACCCCGCCATCGCCCTGACCGAAAGCACGCTCGCCAGCCTGCCCGACAACGTGCTGGCCGCCTGGCAGGCGTTTGCGCGCGGCGAGCGCACCCTACCCTTCAAGACCGAAAGCGATGGCCGCCACTGGGGCGTCAACTTCGTGCCGCTGGCCGACATGGAGGGACAGACCGTTGCCTCGCTCGCCCTGATGCTCGACATCGACGCCGTCCACCTCGCCCGCCAAAACAGCCTCACCCGGCTGCTCGCCGGCGCGCTCGCCGTCGCCGCCGTGCTCGCCCTCGCCCTCGCCTGGCGGGTGCGCCGGATCGAAGCGCGGGTAGTGCGCGCCGAGGCCGACAAAGCCGTCCGCAACGAGATGATGCGCATCAAATATGCGGTCGCGCGCGCCCTGCAGGCGGTCGACCGCCCCTTCGGCGAACGCGCGGAACAGGCGCTCGCGGCGTTGTCCGCCATGGCCGGCTTGCTGCCGGAGGGCGGCGCCTGGCTCGTCGTCGACGGCATCGCGGCCACGCCGGCGCGCTTCCATCACGGCAATGCCCTGTGGCTGTCGCGCCCGCAGGATGACACCCCGCACTGCGCCGCCGATGAGCGCGTCGGCGTGATCCCCGTCTGCCCGCACCGCACCCCCGACCAACCGATGCACGGGCACTACCGCGTGGCCCTGCGCCACAGCGGAGAAAATCTCGGCGTCCTGATGCTGGACACGCCGCCCGGCGCCACCGGCGATGCGGTGCGCCTCGATGCGCTCGGCCGGATCGGCGACCTGTTCGCGCTGGCCGTGCTCAACGAGCGCGCCGGCCGGCTGCTGCGCGAGGCCGCCGCTCACGCCGAGGCGGCCAGCCGCGCCAAAAGCGAGTTTCTCGCCAACATGAGCCATGAAATCCGCACGCCGATGAACGGCATTCTCGGCATGACGCAGCTGCTGCTCGACACGCCGCTCGACGACGAGCAGCGCGAATTCGCCGGCATCGTCAAGGACAGCGCCGAAGCGCTGCTGACCATCATCAACGACATCCTCGACTTCTCCAAGGTCGAAGCCGGCAAGCTCCACATCGAAGCCCTCGATTTCGACGTGACGGATACGGTCGCCCAGGTCGCCGACGTACTCGCGGTGCAGGCCGCCGGGAAAGGGCTTTCCTTCGTTCGGGATATCGACCCGGCCCTGCCGCGCCGCCTGCGCGGCGACCCCGGCCGCTTGCGTCAGGTGCTGCTGAACCTGGCCGGCAATGCGATCAAGTTCACTCCGGCCGGCGCAATCGGCGTCGCCGTGCGGGTCGACACGCGCAACGGCGATCGGGTGAGCCTGCGCTTCGAGGTACGCGATACCGGCATCGGCATCGCGCCGGAACAGCGGGAGAAACTGTTCCAGCCCTTCAGTCAGGCCGACGCCTCGACCACGCGCCGCTTCGGCGGCACCGGCCTCGGCCTGTCGATCTCGAAGCGGCTGATCGAACTGATGGGCGGCGAAATCGGCGTCGAAAGCCAGCCGGGCGCGGGCTCGGTGTTCTGGTTCACCCTGCCGTTCGCGCCACCGGACGGCGCCGCCGCGACAGCGCCAACCGCCGGTTTCGCCCTTCCTGCCATGACTGCCATTTCCGCCGGTATCGCTCCCCCGCAGCACCGCGACGCGCGCATCCTGCTCGTCGAGGACAACCCCACCAACCAGCACCTGGCCCTGCGCCTGCTCGAAAAACGCGGCTACCGCGTCACCGTCGCCGCGCATGGAGCCGCCGCGCTCGACCTGCTGGAACGCGAGGCCTTCGACCTGGTGCTGATGGATTGCCAGATGCCGGTAATGGACGGCTACGAAGCGACGCGCCGGCTGCGCAGCAGCCGGACGGCGAAAAACCCGCACCTGCCCGTCATCGCCATGACCGCCCATGCCATGGCGGGCGATCGCGAACTCTGCCTCGCGGCGGGCATGGACGACTACATCGCCAAGCCGATCGACGCCGCGGCGGTATACGCCACGCTGGAACGGCATCTCGGCACGGCGGGCTCGCCGGGCTGAGCCGTCACCACAGACAACTCATCATGGAATGCTCAAGCAACTGCCAGTTCTGCTGCCTCGTGGCGCAAATGGTAGGGACGAATCAATACCTCGGCAGGCAGCTTCAGACCGGCAGACAATCTCCGAATCATCTCCAGTGACAGCGGACGAATACGGTTCAGGATGTCCGATACCCGCCCGCGTGGCCCGATGTAGGGTTCGAGGTCTTTCCGCGTCATCCCTCTGGTTTCCATAACATGCACCAGAAAATCGATGGGGTCGGGATCGGCAATCGGGAAATGCTGGCGCTCGTATTGCTCAATCAGCAGGGTGAGCACATCCAGCCGGTCAGCCGCGGGTGACTTGGCAGGGGCATCCCACAGAAGTTCGGCCTCTGCCAGTGCTGCCTGATATCCCTTCTTGGTGCGAATCGGCTTCAGTTCCATATCTGTCTCCTTCAAATCGTCTCAACGTCAATCCTGTCGTACTGGCGATGCGTGCCAATGAACCGGACAAACATCAGACCTTGGCTGTAGCGAACCGCAACGACCAGGCGATAGTCATTGCCCTTGATGTTGAACACCACCCGGTTGTTGCCCGTAAAGCTGGCATTCCGATAGGCATCCTTGATGTCGGCCGGACTCTTCCAGATTGCCCGGCTGACCAAGGCGTACCAGGACCGCAACGGCGTTTCAGCGTCCGGGTGTGACTCCCAGAACGCCCGCAAGGTAGAGATGGCAACGACTCGCATGGACCCACTCTATCATGCTACCGTAATGGTATCAAGCGCATTGTTTCGGACACAATGCCGACAAATACGCACGCAGACTGAAGGTCTGGATTGTGGCCCGCCAGGCGTCAGCGAGGCGAAAAATCTGAACGGCAGCGTTCAGTCTTTAGCACCCATCCAGATACCCAGCGAGCAGACGTTCAGACGAGTGGCAGCATTGGAGCAATCCGAACTTCGGCAACGCAGCGGGTGCTGCCGTTGGACGGCTCGAATTGGCCCGGCCCTGAACGGCGGCTGCCGGCTGGGTCGCCGGCTGATGCGGCGCGATGGTCGCCGCCGCCGCGTGTTGT
>CAYNCH010000237.1:0-3672 GCA_964395815.1 uncultured Methyloversatilis sp. | reverse complement strand
CCGGTTGCGGTGACATCCAGGTACAGGCCATCGCCATCAGATATCTCGGATCGCTTGCCGGCCTTTTTCGCCTCGGCAAGTTTCTTCTCGAAGTCCTTCGAATTCAGCATCACCAATCCCCTTTGTGTGCGACATAAATTCGCAGTGGGTCACTGGTGGGTCATTTTATGCGTAGCGTTATGAAACGTCAAGAAATATAGAGTGAGAAATAACATACTGATAATCAACGGTAAATTAAATATGGTGGGACGCTGTGAATCGTTGAGAAACGCTACACTATGTCGTGATAGGCTACGTAGAGCGGGTCTTCACCGCACCAGGGGCAACGCGTCTCGCAAAGAGTCGTTGATATCTTCATGACCGGACCGATTGGGTGCGCGGCCAGGCTGATCGGCAACCTCCGCCTGCATTTTTGGTGGCCATGCGGCTCGAAAGTCCGGCGCAGGCCAGCGCGGCCGCATACGGCAGTGCCTGCAGCCCGAGGATGGTCAGCCAGACCGGCCTCGATGGATCGAGTGAATTGCCCAGGATCAGCATCGCGGCGATGGCGGCGAGCAGGGCAAGCAGCATTAACGTCTCTTCGCCGGCCGCGCGATCACGCGAGTGTCCCTGACGCCGCGTGACATGGAAGATGGCCGATTTGCCGACGATGCCGGCGAACACACCGCGCGCAATGCTGTGCGACAGCCCCATGCCCGCCAGGGCGGCAGCAAAAACGTCGGCCGGTGCACAGGGCACGCGGCGCAAATAAAGGAGTGGGCCGGCGATCAGCCGCACCGTGAAGAACGTGGCCAGGGGGGCGGCATAGAGCGCGAGCGGCAGCCCGACATGCTGCGGGGCGACCCAGTGGGCGATCGTCCACAGCAGGGCGCTTAAGGAGAAGGCCAGATGCAGGGCGTCCCCCAGCCACGGCAGCCAGCCGGCGATGAAGTGGTAGCGCTGGCCCGGGGTCAAAGGGCTTGCCCCCAGCAGCGTGCGGACGTGCCGGCGCAGGATCTGCATCGCGCCTTGTGCCCAGCGTTTGCGCTGACGGCAATAGGCGGCAAAATCGGCCGGTACCAGGCCCGTGCCGAACACACGGTCCACGTAAATGGCACGGCCCCCATGTGCCAGCAGGCGCAAGCCCAGCTCGCTGTCTTCGACGATGCATTGCTCGTCCCAGCCGCCTGCTTGTTCGAGTGACGCGCGGCGGATCAGCGTCATCGTGCCATGCTGGATGATGGCGTTCCGTTCGTGGCGATGGTGCATGCCGATGCGGAAGAAGCCCTCGTATTCCCAGTTCATCATGCGCCCGGCGCAGGACGACTGCCAGTCGCGATGCGCCTGCGGACACTGCACGATGACGTTGTGCGGGTCGGTAAAATGGCCTGCGAGCTGCCTGAGCCAGTCGGGACTGACCAGATAGTCGGCATCGATCACCCCGACCCAGGCCGCACGCGGGTCGGTATTCGCCAAGGCGAAATTGAGGGCACCTGCCTTGTAACCGGGCCACCGCGGCAGGCGGAAAAACTTCAGGGTTGGCCCATGGTGGCCTTGCTGTCGTCGCTCGCGCAGCCGCTGCACGACATGCCGGCGCAGCGGACGCCACAGCGCCGGGTCGCGCGTGTTGTTGTCGACGACGAGGATTTCCAGCGCGGGCCAATCGAGTTCCAGCAGACTGTCGATCGCGGCGATGACGGTTTCGGGCGGTTCATTGCTGCAGGCCAGATGAATGCTGACCAAGGGAGCCGCTTGATCCGCAGCGTGCGGTTTTGGTTCTGCCTGCCGGCGCAGATTGCCGGGCCAGAACAGTTCGGCGAACTCGAAGCCCTGGGCGAGCATGATGGCCGCCATCAACACCAGGGCCGGTATCAGCAGTATCAGCGCTGCGATGTCCTGGGGTCGCAGGTAATGTTCGAGCGGCAGCGTGGCGATCAAGACGGTCGTGCTCGCGAGGATCTGGGTTCCGAGTGCGAAGGCCAGGCGGCCGGGAAGTCGCAGTGGCGCAAGTGCCAGCAGGCACGGCAGTGAAATGATGAAGCCGAGCGCCGCCGCCGCAACCGCCTTGCCCTGCCACCAGGGATCGGCGTGGAGGGGCCCTGCCAGCGAAAACTTGGGCATCCGCGCGGCATCGAACAGGCCCCAATGGGCGCCGACCGCACCCTCGCTGGCCCGTTTCCACGGCTGGTCGATGGCCTCCATGAGGTAGTAGTCCAGCCGGCGCTCGGCGGCGCTGGCGAGGAATTCGCGCACGAAACGCGCCTGGGCGAGCGGCGAGGCTTCGGCGCGACCGTGAGGGCTGACGAACGGCTCCCCATGGCCCGGCCAGCCGATTTCACCGATGACGATCGGCTTGTCCGGAAAACGCCGCCGCAATGCGTCGTAGCGTTGCAGGGCCAGTTCCAGCGCGACGTCGACGGGCACCCCTTCCCAGTACGGCAAGAGGTGCACGGTGATGAAATCCACGTGATGCGCGAGTTCGGGTTGTGCGAGCCAGACATGCCAGGGCTCGGCCGTCGATACCGGAACGCGGAGTCCCTTTCTCAACTGGTCGAGGGTGGCCTGCAGCGTGGCCGGGGCGAGCTTTTGGTGCAGCTGTGTTTCGTTGCCGGCAATGACGCGCTCCACGGCGGGCGAGCGCGCCGCTTCGAGCGCGGCCGCGAGTTCCCGTGCGTTGTTGTCGGCCCGCTGGTCGAGCCAGACACCGAGTGTCAGCCGCATGCCGTGCTGCATCGCGAGTGCCGGCAGCTCGGGCAGTTCGGCGGCACTGTAGGTGCGCAGGCGGTCGGTGTGGCGCGCGAGCAGGGCGAGGTCGGCGGCCACGCGCGCCTGCCCGGGCCGGTCGCCAGCGAGCGGGCTTTCCCAGCGGCCATAGGCGTTGTAGGCGAGCCCGGCGATGTGCACTGGCACATCGGCTGCCGGCAAGGGAGGATTGGCGAGCCACCAGACAAGATAGTTGGCCAGCGTCAGCAGGCCGGCAATCAGTAGTGCGGGCACGGCGCGCCGCAGCGTGCAGAGGCTAAGATGCCGCATGTTCGCCAAACCCCTTCATGCCGTGCGGGCGGTCCTGGCACTTTTGGCGCTCGTGCTGCTTGTCGCCATGGTGTCTGCCGTGCAGCGCGGTCGGCCGGTCGAATTGCCCGAAGCCGGACCGTTCCGTTTGCATTGCGTTTCCTATGCGCCGTTTCGCCGCCCGGGAGAAACCCCGTTCGACGAAAAGCTTCGCATAACGCCCGAAGCCATCGAGGCCGATCTGCGCCTGCTGGCATCCGTGACCGGCTGCGTGCGGACCTACGGCCTCGATCACGGGCTCGACGCGGTTCCGGCCATCGCGCGCACGCTCGGTCTCAAAGTCTTGCTGGGGGCGTGGATCGGGCGCGACCCCGCCGCCAACACGCGTCAGCTGCAGCGCGCGCTCGAACTGGCCCGCGAATTCAAAGACGTCGTGCAACTGCTGATCGTCGGCAACGAAGTCCTGCTGCGCGGTGAGCTCGCCCCCCCGGCGCTGGCGGCATTGCTGGCCGAAGCCCGGCGGGCGTCGCCCGTTCCGGTGGCCTATGCCGACGTCTGGGCGTTCTGGCAGCGTCACCGCACGGAGCTGCTGCCTTCGGTGGATGTGGTGGCGGCCCATATCCTGCCGTACTGGGAAGACGAGCCGGTCGATAATGCCCTGGCCGCCGGCTACGTCCGGCG
>CAYNCH010000236.1:0-3690 GCA_964395815.1 uncultured Methyloversatilis sp. | reverse complement strand
CCTCCACGCTCGGCAAGGAGATGGCCAACATCGCCGCGCGGCTGATCCGGGCGCGCGCCCGCATCGCCGGCGTGAACATGCTGGCCAAGTTCAACGGCGCGGTCGGTAACTACAACGCCCATCTGTCGGCCTATCCCGAGCTCGACTGGGAGGGCATCGCGCGGAGCTTCATCGAGTCGCTGGGCCTGGAGTTCAACCCCTACACCATCCAGATCGAGCCGCACGACGCGATGGCCGAGCTGTTCGACGCCATGGCCCGCGCCAACACCATCCTGATCGACGCCGACCGCGACATCTGGCAGTACATCTCGATGGGCTACTTCAAGCAGAAGACCAAGGCCGGCGAGATCGGCTCGTCGACCATGCCGCACAAGGTCAATCCGATCGACTTCGAGAACTCCGAGGGCAACCTCGGCATTGCCAACTCGATCCTGCGCCACCTTTCGGAAAAGCTGCCGATCTCGCGCCTGCAGCGCGACCTCACCGATTCCACCGTGCTGCGCAACATGGGCATCGCCTTCGGTTACGTGGTGCTGGCCCACGACTCGACCATGCGCGGCCTCAACAAGCTGGAGGCCAATCCCGCGCGCCTGGCCGAGGACCTCGACGCCTGCTGGGAAGTGCTGGCCGAGCCGGTGCAGACCGTGATGCGCCGCTATGGCGTGCCCAATCCCTACGAGCAGTTGAAGGAACTGACACGCGGCAAGGGGATCGAGTCGGAGGCCCTGCGCACCTTCATCGACCGCCTGGTGATCCCGGAAGCAGAGAAGTCGCGCCTCAAGGAAATGACGCCCGCCAGCTACATCGGTAAGGCCGTCGCGCTGGCCAAGGGGATCTGAACATGGCCTTCGCCGACAGTCTCAAGCAACTGCCCAAGGTTTCGCATCTCGCGGCGATACAGTTGCTCGACAAGGAGGGTGCCGTTATCGCCACCATCCAGAACAAGCCGGGCCAGGCCGGATCACTGGCCGTGTATAACCACCTGGCCCAACTCTATGGGGCGATCACCGTCGAGGCGGCGAAAAAGGGGCTGGAACTCTACGCCGAACATGCGGTCGACGCCCAGGCCAATCCCGGCAAGCATCCGAATATCGACCGCTTGGTGACATTGGTCACGGAGGGTGGTCAGTTACGCGTCAAGCAGGTATTTGCTGGCGGGGATATGGCATAGTCGCAATTCCTCACTACCCCCAAGGAGAAACCATGAACAAGAAAACCCTGAGCCTCGTTCTTGCCGGAGCCTTGCTGGCATCCGCCGGTGCCGCATCCGCCCAGGTCGTCGGCAAGATGGAAGACCAGATTCGCTGGCGCCAGGCTGCCTATCACACCATGGCCTGGAGCATGGCGCGCATCAAGACCAATGTCGAGGGCCAATACAACAAGGATCAGGTGGTCGAGGCTGCCAATGTGATTGCAGCGCTGGCCAACTCGAAAATGGGCGCGCTCTACCAGCCCGGTTCGGACAAGGGCAAGGGCTTCAAGGAAACGCGCCTGAAACCTGAGTTTTTCACAGACAAGGACGGTGTCGACAAGGTCGCCATGGCCTTCGGCCAGGCTGCCAACGAAATGGCCAAGGTTGCAGCCAGTGGCGACGCGAAAGCCTCCGGCGCACAGTTCGCCAAGTTGGGCGAGTCCTGCAAGGGCTGTCACGACAAGTTCAGGCAAGAAGACTGAGTATTTCCTTGTCCCCTTGAAAAAAGCCACCTCGGGATTACCCTGGGGTGGCTTTTTTTCATGGGGCGCCGTCCTGCCGGCGCCGACTTTTCAAAAGTCCGGCGCCTGCTGTCCCGCTGGTGCTGGTGGCGGGGCAGGCAAAAGGGCGCCTGATGCCGCCCAGACCGCCAGACCCGCGAACGTTGCGGCGACGAGGAGAGCGATGGCACCGCCGCCTTTGGCCGACTCGCAGGGCTTGCCCGGGGCCCAGCCGGTCAGCATCGGCTTGACGAGGTTATGTTTCTTCACCCGGGCGTAGAAGACAATCGCGCCGACGTGCAGTGCCACCAGCGCCATCAGCAGCTTTTCGAGCAGGTGATGGATGCCGGTGATCCAGGTGGAGAAATCGCTGCTGACGAGCGGATAAAGATAGCCTTCAAACGCAATGTCGTCGTTGGCGAACAGGCCGGTGGCGACCATGGCGGACAAGAATCCGAGCAGGGCCAGCACGGAGAGCGCGCCAACGGGGTTGTGGCCCTGTTGATGCCACTCGCCGGCAAGATAGTGGCGGATCGCCGCGGGACCGGGAAGAAACTGGGAAAAACGTGCGTAGGTCGAGCCGATGAATCCCCAGGCGAGGCGAAACACCAGCAGGCCACATATCGTCAGACCGAGTCGGCCATGCCAGACCATCGCAGCGCCGCCGAGTTTGGCGGTGACGAATGCAGCGATGATCAGTATGACGAGCGACCAGTGGAACAGGCGTATCGGCAGATCCCAGACATAAGCCTTGTCCTTCGGCCGGGAGACGCCGACGGCGCCTACACACATGCGCCGTCCTCGGTCATCCCTTCGGGCTTGTCCTTCTTCGGCTTGACGAACTGTTCGCGCGAGACACCGAGCCACATCACCAGCGGGCTGGCGACCAGTACTGACGAGTAGATGCCGAACAGGATGCCGATGGTCAGCGCCAGCGCGAAGTAGTGCAGGGCCGGACCGCCGAAGATCAGCATCGAGGTCACCATCATCTGCGTCGAGCCGTGGGTGATGATGGTGCGCGAAATGGTGCTGGTGATGGCGTGGTCGAGCACCTCGGGCGTGGTCATGCCGCGTTTTTTCTTGAAGGTTTCGCGCACCCGGTCGAACACCACCACCGATTCGTTCACCGAGTAGCCCAGCACCGCCAGCACCGCGGCCAGCACCGCGAGCGAGAACTCCCACTGAAAGAAGGCGAAGAAGCCCAGGATGATGATGACGTCGTGCAGGTTGGCGATGATGGCCGCGACCGCGAACTTCCACTCGAAGCGCAGCGCGAGGTAAATCATGATGCCGACGATGACGAAGGCCAGCGCCTTGGCGCCGTCGACCGCGAGCTCCTTGCCCACCTGCGGGCCGACGAACTCGCTGCGCTGCAGCGTGAGCGGCTCGGCGCCGCTGGCGGCACACACCTGCTTGCTGATCGCCTCACCCTTGTCGCTGACGCTCTGATGCGCCTGCACCGTGCCGCTGTCGGCGCGGCACAGCGTGTCGAACACGCGGCTCACCAGTTCACCCTGGTTCACGCCCTCGCGCAGCGGCACGCGGATGAGCACGTCGCGCGCGCTGCCGAAGGTCTGCACCTGCACGTCGCCGAGTTGCATCGCCTCGACCGTGCCGCGCACGCGCGCGGTGTCGGCCGGCTGCGCGTAGGCGACCTCGATGACCGTGCCGCCGGTGAATTCGATCGACAGGTGCAGCCCGCGCGTCACCAGGAAGAACACCGCGGCCAGGAAGGTGAGCAGCGAGATGATGTTGAACACCAGCGCATGCCGCATGAACGGGATGTCGCGGCGGATGCGGAAGAATTCCATCAGGGGTCCTCGAAAGGGGGACTTCGGCTTCAGGCCTTGGCGGGCGTGTCGCCGTCGGGCCGCCAGATCTGGCCGATCGACACCGACTTCAGCCGCTTCTGCCGGCCGTACCACAGGTTGACCAGGCCGCGCGAGAACATCACGGCCGAGAACATCGAGGTCAGGATGCCCAGGCAGTGCACCACCG
>CAYNCH010000235.1:0-3692 GCA_964395815.1 uncultured Methyloversatilis sp. | reverse complement strand
CATGGCCTTTGTTGATGTTTCTGAAGTATTGCGCGCGGTAGAGTCGCGTCAAATCGATCTGCACGCGCGCGTCTCTGTGCGTTTGCGTGAATATGCCCGAGTGAGTGACGATGTCTGGCAGGAGAAGTATGTTCGCTATTCGACGACGGCTGGGCGTGCCATCCTCTCGGAGATTTTGCCTAAAGGCTTACCCTTCAAGGTAATCGATAAGCCACTCAAGAAAAAAGAAATCTCCAAGCTGATAGATGAGAGCTTCCGCCGTTGCGGCCTGAAGGACACCGTGGTTTTTGCAGACAAGCTAATGCAGGCAGGTTTTCGGCTCGCTACGCGCGGTGGTATCTCCATCTGTATCGATGACATGCTGGTTCCGAGTCAGAAACATGGAATCATCGAAGCCGCCGAAGCGGAGGTCAAGGAGATCGAAAAGCAATACACCTCTGGTCTTGTAACAGTAGGCGAACGTTACAACAAGGTTGTTGATATCTGGGGCCGCGCCGGCGATCAGGTTGCGAAGGCAATGATGGATCAGTTGCAACATCAAAAAGTCACTGATGTCACGGGAAAGGAAATAACCCAGGATTCTTTCAACTCGATTTACATGATGGCAGATTCCGGAGCACGGGGTTCGGCGGCACAGATACGTCAGCTCGCAGGTATGCGTGGTCTGATGGCCAAGCCGGACGGATCCATCATTGAGACTCCAATCACAACTAACTTCCGTGAAGGTCTCAACGTTCTCCAATACTTTATTTCAACCCATGGAGCGCGTAAGGGGCTAGCAGATACCGCGCTAAAGACTGCTAACTCCGGCTATCTCACACGCCGTCTTGTCGATGTGACGCAGGACTTGGTTGTCATCGAGGATGATTGCGGTACGCAGAACGGATTTGTCATGAAGGCGCTGGTCGAAGGCGGTGAGGTTGTTGAGCCCCTAAGAGAGCGCATTCTTGGGCGTGTGATTATTTCGGACGTGATAAATCCTGATACGCAAAGTGTTCTGTATGCTTCGGGCACAATGCTTGATGAGGATGCAGTCGACACGATCGAGAAATTGGGAATCGACGAAGTTCTGGTTCGCACCCCTCTTACCTGCGAAACTCGCTATGGACTTTGCGCTAAATGTTATGGTCGTGATCTAGGCCGCGGTTTTCTGGTCAATTCTGGTGAGGCGGTCGGTGTTATCGCTGCTCAGTCCATCGGTGAGCCTGGTACCCAGTTGACCATGCGTACATTCCACGTTGGCGGTGCGGCCTCGCGCGCAGCAGCACAAAGTCATGTCGAAGCCAAAAGCAATGGTGCAGTTCGGTTTACAGCAACGATGCGCTACGTTACCAACCCGAAGGGTGAAAAGGTTATTATCGCTCGCTCAGCCGAAGTATTGATCGTAGATGATCATGGCAGAGAACGGGAGCGCCATAAAGTGCCCTATGGCGCTACCTTGCTGGTAGCAGATGGCCTGCAGGTTAAGGCGGGCATTCAATTAGCGACATGGGATCCTCATACCCGACCGATCGTCACAGAGTATGCGGGCGTAGTGCGCTTCGAGAATGTCGAAAAGGGTGTAACGGTTGCTGAGCAGATGGATGAGGTGACAGGGCTATCGACGCTTGTGGTCATTGATCCCAAGCGTGGTGGCAAAGCCCAAGCCAAAGGCTTGCGCCCACAGGTCAAACTGCTTGATGAGTCAGGCCAAGAGGTCAAGATTCATGGTACTGATCATTCGGTGGCGATAACCTTCCATGTAGGTTCAATCATTACAGTAAAGAACGGTCAGGAGGTGAGTGTCGGCGAGGTGTTGGCGCGCATACCCCAAGAGTCAGTCAAAACGCGCGATATTACTGGTGGTTTGCCTCGTGTCGCCGAGCTATTCGAGGCCCGCTCGCCCAAAGATGCAGGCATGCTGGCCGAGATAACTGGCACTGTGTCATTCGGAAAGGACACCAAGGGCAAGCAACGTCTGGTGATTACCGAGCTTGATGGTACCGCTCATGAATATCTGATACCCAAGGACAAGCATGTCATGGCCCACGATGGCCAGATTGTGAATAAGGGTGAAGTTATCGTCGATGGTCCAGTTGATCCACATGACATCCTGAGGTTGAAGGGTGTCGAGGAACTGGCACGTTACATCATCGATGAGGTCCAGGATGTTTATCGTCTTCAGGGTGTGAAGATCAATGACAAACATATTGAGGTAATCGTACGTCAGATGCTTCGTCGTGTAGTGATCATCGAACCGGGTGACTCACGGTTTATCCGTGAGGAGCAGGTTGAGCGCTCGGAGGTGCTTGATGAAAACGACAGGCTGATGGCGGAAGGGAAGCGTCCTGCAGAATTTCAACACATGCTCCTCGGTATCACCAAGGCAAGTCTTTCAACTGATTCGTTTATTTCGGCTGCTTCCTTCCAAGAGACTACGCGGGTACTTACTGAAGCAGCAATCATGGGCAAGCGTGACGAGTTGCGGGGCCTGAAGGAAAACGTCATCGTTGGTCGCCTGATTCCTGCTGGTACCGGTTTGGCATATCACCGTAATCGAAAGTTGCAGGAAAGCGGTGCAGACTCTGCCTTTGATGTTGCGGAGCCAAAGATAGGTCAGGAGCAGGCAGGCGTAGCCGAAACACATACAGGTTGACGCTGTAAATCCTCGTCAATATAATCCCGCCTCTTTTCTGTCTTGTATAGAGATAAAAGGCGGACAAAGTAATGCGTCTTTGATTTCGGGAACAATAAACATGCCAACAATCAATCAGCTTGTCCGGAAGCCGCGCCAAGCGGAGAAGTCGAAAAGTAAAGTTCCAGCCTTGGAAAGCTGCCCTGCGAAGAGGGGGGTTTGTACGCGAGTGTACACAACCACTCCCAAAAAGCCGAACTCAGCTCTGCGGAAGGTTGCTAAAGTGCGACTAACCAATGGATTTGAGGTTATTTCGTACATTGGTGGTGAGGGGCACAATCTGCAGGAGCACTCCGTTGTTCTTATCCGTGGTGGTCGCGTTAAGGACTTGCCTGGTGTGCGTTATCACATCGTTCGCGGTAGCTTGGATACGCAGGGTGTTAAGGATCGTAAGCAATCTCGTTCCAAGTATGGCGCCAAGCGTCCGAAGAAAGCCTGATAATTTTCGTATTTGAGGCAAGAGAGGTCATCATGCCCCGTCGTAGAGAAGTACCGAAGCGCGATATTCTGCCTGATCCTAAATTTGGCAATGTCGAGGTCTCCAAGTTTATGAATGTCATCATGGCAAGCGGCAAGAAGTCAGTAGCCGAGCGAATTGTCTATGGGGCATTTGATGCTATCTCCAAGAAGAGCGGTAAGGATCCTGTAGAGGTCTTTTCTTTGGCGATCAATAACGTCAAGCCGATTGTCGAAGTCAAGAGTCGTCGAGTTGGTGGCGCCAATTATCAGGTTCCGGTGGAGGTTCGCCCGTCACGCCGTCTTGCTCTGTCGATGCGCTGGATTCGTGAAGCAGCTCGCAAGCGTAGCGAGAAGTCGATGGATCAGCGATTGGCTACTGAATTGCTTGAGGCCTCTGAAGGTCGTGGTGCTGCGATGAAGAAGCGTGAAGAGGTGCATCGCATGGCGGAAGCCAACAAGGCGTTCTCGCACTTCCGCTTCTGATCGACTGCATGCCGGCGGCGTTGGCTGTCGGTATTTTTATGTTTATGCCGTGCGTGGCATCTTGTATTTAAGGATG
>CAYNCH010000234.1:0-3705 GCA_964395815.1 uncultured Methyloversatilis sp. | reverse complement strand
CATCGCCGTCTGGTTCGAGGAACACCGTTTCGCCAGCGTGGTCGGCCTGTCGATGCTGCTCGGTAACCTCGGCTCGGTGCTGGCCGGTGCGCCGCTGTCGTGGATGGCGCAAAACGTCGGCTGGCGCGGCGTGTTCGTCGGCGTCGGCATCGTCTCGCTGGCGCTGGGCGCACTCGCCTGGCTGGTGGTGCGCGACCGGCCCCACAGCGCTGGGGGCGCCGTCCCGCCAGCGCCGACTTCGGGCGTCGCCCCGCCCGAGCAGCCCAGATTTGACCGGACCGTCATCCTGTCCGGCCTGCTGCGCGTGGTGAAAAACCGCGCCACCTGGCCGGCCGCGCTGGTGAATTCGGGACTCTCGGGCAGCTTCTTCGCCTTCGGCGGGCTGTGGGCGACGCCTTTCCTCACCCAGGGTCTGGGCATGACGCGCGACGCGGCCACCGCCCATCTCTCGCTCTACTTCGCCGGCTTCGCCGTCGGCTGCCTGATCGTCGGCGCCCTGTCCGACCGCCTGCGCCGCCGCAAGCCGGTGGTGATCGTCAGCGCGCACATTTATGCGGCGACCTGGCTGGTCTGGCTGTCGGGAATCGCCCTGCCGGCGGCGGCGACCTACATCCTGTTCGCGCTGATGGGCCTGACCACCGCCAGCTTCACCCTGTCGTGGGCCTGTGCCAAGGAAGTCAATCCGCCGCAGCTGTCGGGCATGTCCACCTCGGTGACCAACATGGGTGGCTTCCTGATGGGGGCGCTGCTCCAGCCGGCCGTGGGCAAGATCATGGACCTGCGCTGGGACGGCGCGCTGGCCGAGGGCGTGCGGCTCTATGCGCCCGAGGACTACCGCTGGGGTCTCGCGCTGATCGCCGCCGCCGCCTGGCTGGGCGCCGCCGCAGCCTGGTGGCTGCGCGAAACGCAGTGTCGGAACATCTGGCAAGAGATCGAAAAGGAGCGTACATGAACGGCATCATCCTGTTCGGGCACGGTGCCCGCAATCCCGAATACGTCGAACCTTTCCGCCGCATCCGTGCTGCGGTCGAGCGGCTGAAGCCCGACACGGCGGTGGAGATCGGTTTCCTCGAGCTGACGCAGCCGCCGCTGGAGGCGACCATCGAGTGCCTCGTCTCGCGCGGGGTGCGACAGATCCGCATCGTGCCGATCTTCTTCGCGCCGGGTCGGCATGTGCTGAAGGACCTGCCGCAACTGCTGGGCAATGCGCTGGATCGCTTCCCGGATGTCGAATTCGAGGTGGCCGACTGCGTCGGCGAGGTGGATGCGGTGGTCGAGGCGATGGCGGCGCATGCCGCGGCGACCATTGACCATTGATTTGACGTGTATTACGATCTACGGAAAATATGTCATACGGAGTTGCCCCATGACACTCTCTGTCCGCATTCCTCCGCGCATCGAGCAGGAGCTCGCCGCCTATTGCGTCAGCCACGACACCTCGCGCAGTGAAGTGGTGCAGCGGCTGCTCGAAAATTTTCTGGTGGAGCAGGCGCGGGCCGCCGATGCACCCTTGCCGGCCTTTGTCGGTTGCGACGAGGGCAGTGGCGATGATGTATCGGGGAATATCAAGCAAACCCTGCGCGCCCGTTTTCGCCCGGCATGAGCCATGCCCCGGTGCTGGTCGATAGCGGCTTTCTCGTCGCGCTCGGCATTCGCCGCGATCCGCGCCACCAGGCAGCCCGGCAGTGGCTGCAAACCAATGGTTCGCCGCTGCTGACGCCGACGCCGGTTGTGACCCAAAGTTGTTATTTCCTGTCGCCAAAAGCCAAGGCTGCGTTGCTGCGCTGGATTGCCGATGGCAAGCGCTTGCGCCTGATCGATATTCCACCGGCGGCCCATGGTGCGATCGCCGCCATCGTTGAAAAATACGCCACCCGCGATCCCGATTTCACCGATGCTGCATTGATCTGGGCAGCCGATGCCGTGCGTTGCGCGCGTATCCTGACCGTCGACCAGAGCGATTTCGAGGTCTATCGCCTGAAAGGCAGCAAGCGCTTCGAACTGATTGACTGGCACAGTGCCAGGGCTTGAAGAAGGTATATCAGCACATACTTATAAACCCCATGAAACGCCCAATGAGACACCCGATGAGACATTTATCCCCGATCCCGATCCTGCTGCTGCTCGCCGTCCTGCCAGCGCCGACTTTCGCGCAAGTCGCGACGCGCACCGTGGAAGTGCGCGCGGTGCCGCTGACCCTGCCGGCCGAGGCGGTGATCGAGGCGACGCAGCAGGCGACCGTGGCGACGCAGGTGTCCGGCCGCATTGTGTCGGTGAAGGTCGAGGCGGGCCAGCGCGTCAGGGCCGGCCAGTTGCTGATGGCCGTCGATGCGCGCGAGGCGGTCGAGAACGTCGCGGCGGCGCGGGCGCAGCTCGCCCAGGCGGAAGCGAACTTCCAGCGCACGCAGAATCTTTTCAGGCAGAAATTCGTCAGCCAGGCGGCGCTGGACCAGGCCGAGGCGACGCTCAAGTCGGCACGTGCCCAGGCCGCGGCCGCCGGCGCCGGCGCTTCGCATGCAACGGTGACGGCGCCCATTGCCGGTATCGTCGCCCAGCGCCATGCCGAACTGGGCGATCTCGCCACGCCGGGCAAGCCACTGGTCACGGTGTTCGCCCCCGGCGCGCTGCGCGCCATCGCCAGCATTCCGCAGTACCGGCTCAAGGAGGCGCAGAAGGCATCGGCGGCCAGGATCGAGTTCCCCGAAAGTCGGCGCTGGCTGGACGGCGCCCGCATCGAGATCCTGCCGACCATCGACGCGCAGAGCCATACGGCGACGGCGCGCATCTATCTGCCCGATGCCGAAGGCATCGTGCCCGGCATGGCGGTACGGGTCCATTTTGTCGTCGGCACGGCGCAGAAACTGACCGTGCCGCCGCAGGCCATCCTGCGGCGCGGCGAGATCAGCGCCGTGTATGTGCTGAAGGACGGCAAGCTATCGCTGCGCCAGGTGCGACTCGGCGAAGCGGTGGGCGACGGCGAGATCGAGGTGCTGTCCGGCCTCGCGTCCGGCGACACGATCAGCCTCGATCCGGTCAAGACCGGCATCGAACTGAAGCAGGCGAAGTAATAATGGCCCCCCACGCTCGCAAAACCAGCTCGCTGCCCCCCACAGGGGGGCGCATGCCCTCTTGGGGCTGCCCGTCGAGGGCATGATGGGTATCTCCGGCCGCATCGCGGCGTTCTTCCTGCAGAACGCGCTCACCCCGCTGATCGCGCTGGTGGCGCTGCTGCTTGGCATCTTCGCCACGCTGATCACGCCGCGCGAGGAAGAGCCGCAGATCAACGTGACGATGGCCAACGTCTTCGTCCCCTTCCCCGGCGCGACGGTCAAGGACGTCGAGAACCTCGTCGCGCGGCCGGCGCAACAGGTGCTGTCGCGCATCGCCGGCATCGAGCACGTCTATTCGGTGTCGCGGCCCGGCATGGCGGTGATCACCGTCCAGTACGAAGTCGGCGAGGACCCGATCCAGGCACTGGTGCGCCTCTATGACACGATCAACGCGCACAGCGACTGGGTGTCGCCGCATCTGGGTGTCGGCACACCGGTCGTCAAGCCCAAGGGTATCGACGACGTGCCGATCGTTTCGCTGACCTTCTGGAGCGCCGACCCGGACAAGTCCGGCTTCGAGATGCAGCAGGTGGCGCGCGCGGTCGAGATCGAGCTGAAACGCATCGCCGGCACGCGCGACGTCGTCACCATTGGC
>CAYNCH010000233.1:0-3706 GCA_964395815.1 uncultured Methyloversatilis sp. | reverse complement strand
GGCGCGGCGGCCATCATGCGCCATCGCCTGCCGATGCTGGTGGCGGAAGCGGTGCAATGCGGCTTCTACGATGCCGTCCTGCCAGCGCCGACTTTTCGAATTGACGTTGCGCGGCGAGCGACAGAGCTCGTGACCGATTTTGACGCTGTCATCGCCACCAAGAGAACACGGCGCGCGCGCGACGAGCAGGAAAAGCCGCTTGCCGCGCATCGCGCCGAGGAACTCGCGCGCATGCGCCGCAACTTCTACGGCTTCGATCCGAGCTACCACGTCGCGCGCTGGCACTTCGTCGTCAAGTCGCCGCAATCGTGGACACCGCGACACCTGGCCCGGCATCGCACGCGCTGAACCCTGACTTCGTCAATGCCCATCAGTCCGTCATCAAATTAGTAAATTCTTATATAAAAATCATTTGACTTCGGTCAAAAGACCCCACCAGGAGCATTGTTAGAAAGCCGCATTGCCACGGATGCTGCGCCACAGGCGCTAAGGGAGGGGGATCCATGAGTTCATCCATTTTCGATTTCGCGGATCGTGACCTGGCGGCGCTCGAGCGCCGCTTGCACATTTCGCGACGCGAGTTTCTCCAGTTCTGTACCACGGTCGCGGCCACGCTGGGCCTGCCGGCCGGGGCCGAAGCCGCGGTGGCGCAGGCGATCGAATCGGCCAAGCGCCCCTCGGTGATCTGGCTGCATTTCCAGGAATGCACCGGCTGTTCGGAATCGCTGCTGCGCGCCGAGCACCCGACGCTGGAGAAACTGATCCTCGACGTGATCTCGCTCGACTACCACGAGACGCTCATGGTCGCAGCCGGCCATCAGGCCGAGGCGGCGCGCAAGGCCGCGATGGAAGCGCACAAGGGCAAGTACGTGCTGGTGATCGAAGGCGCCATCCCGACCAAGGAAAACGGCATCTATTGCAAGGTCGGCGGCCATACCGCCATCGACATGACCAAGGAATGCGCGGCGGATGCGGCGGCGGTGATCGCCATCGGTTCCTGCGCCTCGTGGGGCGGCATGCCCTCGACGGTACCTTCGCTGCCCGGCCACGACAGCAGCCCGACCGGGTCGGCCGGTGTTGCCGAAATCCTTGGCAAGCCGGTGGTAACGATTCCCGGCTGTCCGCCCAATCCTTACAATTTCCTCGCCACCGTGGTGCATTTCCTCACCTTCGGTTCGCTGCCGGCGGTGGACAAGCTCGGTCGCCCATTGTTCGCCTACGGACGGCTGATTCACGAAAACTGCGAGCGCCGCGCCCACTTCGATGCCGGCCGTTTCGCGATGCAGTTCGGCGACGAGGGCCACAAGAAGGGTTACTGCCTCTACAAGCTCGGCTGCAAGGGGCCGGAAACCTACGCCAACTGTCCATCGATCGGCTTTGGTGATGCCGGCGAGAACAACTGGCCGGTCGGCTGCGGCCACCCCTGCATCGGCTGCAGTGAACAGGGCGTCGGCTTCACCAAGCCGATCCACGGCATGGCGAAGATGCTCAATGTCGCGCCGCCGCTGCAATATCCGCGCATCGAGGAAACCATCGGCAAGGGCTCGAACTTCGCCTCGGCCGCGGCCCTGGCGGCCATCGCCGGCGCGGCCGCGGGTGGTGCGGCGATGCTGGCGCGCAATCTCGGTTTGTCGCATCAGGCGGCGGAGATGGAAAAGGCGAAAGACCGCAAGCCGACAGCGGAGGCGTGAGATGACGTCCAGACGCGACTTTCTCAAGGGTGCCCTGGCGGGCACCGCCATAGTCGGTGCTGGCGGGACGGCAACGGTCCAGGCGCGCGAGACCCACAAGGTACCCGACGAGGCACTGGGCCTGCTCTACGACGCGACGCTGTGCGTCGGCTGCAAGGCCTGCGTGGCCGCCTGCAAGGAAGCGAACGACAATCCCCCCGAATTCAGCACGCTCGATCATTTGTGGGATACGCCGCTCGATACCAGCGGCTATACCTTCAACATCATCAAGATGTACCGCAACGGCACGATGGAAACGAAGGATGCCGAAACCAACGGCTATTCGTTCATGAAGATGTCGTGCATGCACTGCGCCGATCCGAGTTGCGTCTCGGCCTGCCCGGTCTCGGCGATGACCAAAAATCCGGAAAACGGCATCGTCGAATACAACCCGAACAAATGCATCGGCTGCCGTTATTGCGTCGCGGCCTGTCCCTTCGGCATTCCGCGCTACCAGTACGATAGTCCGACCGGCGAAATCGGCAAGTGCGAACTGTGCCGCCATCGCCACAAGGACGGCCATTACTCGGCCTGCGCCGAGGTTTGCCCGACCGGCGCCACGTTGTTCGGTCGTACCGCCGACCTGCTGGCCGAGGCGAAACGCCGCCTTGCGCTCAAGCCCGGCTCCGTCACCAGCTATCCGCGCGGCCATCTGCGGCACGGCCAGCTCAAGGAACTGCTCGGCCAGCCGGAAGGCCAGGGCAGGATGGAGCGCAAAGGCTGGAAGGACGAACCGAGCCAGAATTACGAAGGGGTGGTCGGCAATTACCGGCAGCATGTTTATGGCGAGAAGGAGTACGGCGGCACCCAGGTGCTCAAGCTGTCCGGCGTGTCCTTCGAGAAGGTCGGCATGCCGAAGCTGCCGCCCTATTCGTCCGCCGCCACGTCGGAAACCATCCAGCACACCCTCTACGGCGGTCTGCTGATGCCGATCGCCGTGCTAGGTGCGCTGACATTCATCGCCAAACGCAATGTCAAACCGGACGAGGACGAAGGAGACGCCCAATGAGCGCCCAACATCACGCGCCACCCGCACCGGTCGGCGGACCGCTGTTCAACGCCACCACCTTCGTCGCCGGCGTGCTGATCGCCGTCCTGGCCGCCATCCTGGTCGTACGTTTCATCTATGGCCTCGGCGCGGTGACGGCACTGAACGACGGCTATCCGTGGGGGATCTGGATCGCCGTCGATGTGGTGATCGGCTCGGCGTTCGCCTGCGGCGGCTTTTCGGTCGCGATGCTCGTTTATATCTTCAACCGGGGCGAATACCACCCGCTGGTGCGGCCGGCACTGCTCGCCAGCCTGTTCGGCTACACGCTCGCCGGTGCGGGGGTGATCGTCGATCTGGGCCGCTGGTGGAACGTCTGGAACATGTTCTGGCCCTGGTCGGTGAATCCGAACTCGGTGATGTTCGAAGTGGCCGTCTGCATCACGGCCTACATCCTGGTGATGTGGATCGAGTTCGCACCGACCTTCTTCGAGAAGTTCGGCATGACGGCGGCGAAACGCAAGCTGTCGAAGTTCATGTTCGCCTTCATCGCGCTCGGCACGCTGTTGCCGATGATGCACCAGTCCTCGCTCGGCACCTTGCTGGTGGTGATGGGCGAACAGGTGCATCCGCTCTGGCAGACGCCCGTCCTGCCGGCGCTCTACCTGCTGACCGCGATCACCATCGGCTATGCGATCGTGCTGTTCGAGTCCTGCCTCGCTTCGGCGGCCTATCGGCGCAGCATCGAGATGCATCTGCTGACGCCGATGGCCAGGGTGATGCTGGGTGTGCTGGCCGTCTATCTCGTCGTGCGGCTGGGCGATCTGCTGGTGCGCGGCGCCTTGCCGCTGGCCTTCGGACTGTCGCTGGAGAGCCTGATGTTCTGGCTGGAAATGGCCTGCTTCATTGCGCCTTTCTTCGTCATCGGCCGTGACGCGCAGCGGCGCAATCCGGCGCGGCTGTTCGTCGCCGGCGTGCTGCTGATGCT
>CAYNCH010000232.1:0-3714 GCA_964395815.1 uncultured Methyloversatilis sp. | reverse complement strand
GCCGCCGACCAGGTTTCCGCAACGGCCCAGTCACTGAGCCAGTCGGCCTCGCAGCAGGCGGCCAGCATCGAGGAAACCACCGCCAGCATCGAGCAGATGACCGCCAGCATCACCCAGAACACCGAGAATGCCAAGGTCACCGACGGGATGGCCACGTCGGCCGCCCAGCAGGCCCAGGAAGGTGGCGATGCGGTCAAGGAAACCGTCGACGCCATGAAGCAGATCGCCGACAAGATCGGCATCATCGACGACATTGCCTACCAGACCAACCTGCTCGCCCTCAACGCCGCCATCGAAGCCGCCCGCGCCGGCGAGCACGGCAAGGGCTTCGCCGTCGTCGCCGCCGAGGTGCGCAAGCTGGCCGAGCGCGCCCAGGTCGCCGCCCAGGAAATCGGCCAGGTCGCTTCCAGTTCGGTCAAGCTCGCCGAAAAGGCGGGCCACCTGCTCGACGAGATGGTGCCGAGCATCAAGAAAACCTCGGACCTCGTCCAGGAAATCGCGGCGGCCTCGCAGGAGCAATCCGCGGGCGTCGGCCAGATCAACGGCGCCATGGGCCAGCTCAACAAGGCTACCCAGCAGAATGCTTCCGCTTCCGAGGAACTCGCCGCCACCGCCGAGGAAATGAGCGGGCAGGCCGCTCAACTCCATGACCTGATGGCCTTCTTCAAACTCGAAAAATGAAAGTCGGCGCTGGCGGGACGGCACCCGTCTTCCAGCCACCCGGCCCCATGAAGTCGCAATGAGCGCTGCAGACCATCCCGACATTACCGATGCCGAATTCCGGCAGTTCCAGCGCCTGATCTACCAGATCGCCGGCATCAGCCTGGCCGACTCGAAGAAAGTGCTGCTCGTCGGCCGGCTTGGCAAGCGCCTCAAGGCGCTCGGCATGACGCGCTTCGGCGATTATTACCAGCATGTGTCCAGCGGTGCGGATCCGGGCGAACGCCAGACGATGGTGGATCTGCTCACCACCAACGAGACCTACTTCTTCCGCGAGGAAGCGCACTTCGAGTTCCTGCGCAAGACGATCCTGCCGCAACGGCCGGCAGGACAGCCCTTCGAGATCTGGAGCGCTGCCTCCTCCACCGGTGAAGAAATCTACACGCTCGCGATGGTGCTGGCCGACGAACTCGGCGTGAATGCCCAGTGGTCGATTCTCGGTTCCGACATCAGCACCCACGTGCTGGGTATCGCCCAGCGCGGCCAGTACTGGCTCGACCGCACGCGCGGCCTGCCGCAGGAATATTTGCGCAAATACTGTCTGAAGGGCGTACGCAGCCAGGAAGGCAGCTTTCTGATCGATCCGCAATTGAAGCGGCACACCCGCTTCATGCAGGTCAACCTCAACACCACCCTGCCCGATATCGGCAAATTCCACGTCATCTTCCTGCGCAACGTGATGATCTACTTCGACAACGACACGAAGCGCCAGGTCGTCGCCCGCCTGGTTGAAAAACTGCGGCCTGGCGGCTACCTGATCGTGGGACATTCCGAAAGCCTCAACGGCATCAACGAAACGGTCAGGCTTGTCAAACCCACCATTTATCGCCTGCCCTGAACATGGCAAAAATCAAGGTCATGCTGGTCGACGACTCCGCCGTCGTGCGCCAGGTCAACAAGGAAACTCTCGAAAAAGAGCCTGACATCGAGGTGATCGGCGCGGCTGCCGACCCGCTCTACGCACTCGACAAGATGAAAAGCAACTGGCCCGATGTGCTGGTGATCGACATCGAGATGCCACGCATGGACGGCCTGACCTTCCTGAAGAAAATCATGGCGGAGCACCCCACGCCGACCATCGTCTGCTCCTCGCTGGCGGAAAAGGGCGCTGCGGCCACGATGGAGGCGCTCTCGGCCGGCGCACTGTCCATCATCACCAAGCCCAAGCTCGGCGTGAAGCAGTTCCTGCAGGATTCTGCCAATGACCTGGTCGCCGCCGTACGCGCTGCCGCCCGCGCCAACATGCGGCGCATGCACCCCGGCATGAGCATGACGGCAAGCACCAAGCCCAGACTGACGGCCGACGTCATCCTGGCCGCCCAGAACGCCAGCAGCCGGGCGATGGCCGAGACGACCGACAAGGTCGTCGCCATCGGCACCTCCACTGGCGGCACCCAGGCGCTGGAAGCAGTGCTGACCCGGTTGCCGGCCGTCACGGCCGGCATCGTGATCGTCCAGCACATGCCGGAAAAGTTTACCGCCATGTTCGCCGATCGCCTCAACACCCTGTGCGCCCTGGAGGTGCGTGAAGCGAAGGATGGCGACCGGGTACTGCCGGGACGTGCGCTGATCGCCCCCGGCGGACGTCACATGATGCTCAAGCGCAGCGGTGCACAGTACTACGTCGCCGTCGCGGACGGGCCGGTGGTCAATCGGCACAAGCCCTCGGTCGATGTCCTGTTCCGCTCTGTCGCACAGATCGCCGGCCGCAACGCGCTCGGCGTGATCATGACCGGAATGGGCGACGATGGCGCCCGCGGCATGAAGGAAATGCACGATGCCGGTGCGCAAACTGTCGCCGAGGACGAGTCGACCTGCGTCGTGTTCGGGATGCCCAAGGTCGCCATCGATTTGGGCGGGGTGGACAAAATCGTACCGCTCGACCGCATTCCGCAAGAAATCATGGCCTTCGGCAAATAAGCCGCCACCACCATGAACACCGTCCCCCCGCTCCGCTCCGGCAAGGAACTCGAACGTCTGGCCCTGAACATCAATCCGGGGGGCTGGTCGGTACAGAACGAGCGGCCGATCTCGACCCTGCTCGGCTCATGCGTAGCCGTCTGCTTCTACGATCCGAAGCTGCATCTCGCGGGCATGAACCATTTCCTCTTGCCGAGTCGCACACGCAGCACCCTCGCCGACGAGGACATCGTGCTCAACGGTGACTATGCGATGGAAGTATTGTTGAACGCCATGTATGCGAAAGGTGCGCAACGCGGACGGCTGGTGGCGAAGGCTTTTGGCGGCGGGAACATCGTCAGTTCGATCCGCATGGCAATCGGCGACCGCAATGCCGAATTCGCCCGCGAATGGCTCGAACGCGAGGGGATCCCTCTCGTCGCCTCGGATTTCGGCGGCCCATGGTCACGCAAGGTGATCCTCGACCCCATGAGCGGCGACGCCTTCTGCCGGCGCACCACGATCAACCAGCCCGAAGTCATCGCCCTGGTCAAGGCCGAAAACGATTACGAAAAGGCACTGGTCGTACCGAAAACCGCTCCGGCGAACGAAAAGAAAATCGAGCTGTTCTGACGCATGGATAGTTCGCCCTGTTGCCGCTGCGGCGCATGTTGCGTCAGTTTCCGCATCACCCTCCCGCGCAGCGAGTTGGACAGCATGGGCGGGCAGGTTCCGGCGGCATTGACCGAGCCTTACACTCCGACGACAGCCTGCATGCGCGAGGAGTCGGATACTCCAGGCCGCTGCATCGCCCTGTCCGGAACGGTCGGATCACAGGTGCATTGCACGATCTACGCACGGCGCCCGGCCGCCTGCAGCGAATTCGCCCCGCTTGCGGCACTCGGCATCGGCGATGACGCCTGCGACGAAGCACGCCGCCGATGCGGTTTGCCAGCCTTGAAGCCTCTATAATTAGCCGTTCGGAAGCGTGGCAGAGTAGTTGAATGCACCGGTCTTGAAATTTATTGGAGGTAGTGCATCGGAGGTGTGGCAGAGTGGTCGATTGCACCGGTCTTGAAAACCGGCAAGGGGAAA
>CAYNCH010000231.1:0-3737 GCA_964395815.1 uncultured Methyloversatilis sp. | reverse complement strand
TGCGCCACCGGCCACCCGAGCTACGTGATGTCGTCCTCCTTCGCCAACCAGACCATCGCGCAGATCGAGCTGTTCACCAAGAATGCCGATTACCCGGTGGGCGTCTATACGCTGCCCAAGCATCTGGACGAAAAGGTGGCGCGCCTGCAACTGCGCAAGCTCAACGCCCAGCTGACCGAACTAACCGACCAGCAGGCCGCCTACATCGGCGTACCGAAGAACGGTCCGTACAAGGCTACCCACTACCGGTATTAAGCACCAGTGAGCATGAACTCGTTTCATGCCCGCACGGCACGACCGAAATCCAAGGTCGCCGTGCGCGCTGCTGCGCAGGTCTATGGCGGCAAGCCGGCCGCCCACGCCGGCGGCGTGCGTGTGGATGCGCTGCTCGTGCAGCGCGGCCTCGCACCCTCGCGCACGGCGGCGCAGCGGCTGATCGAGGCCGGCCGCGTAAAAGTCGGTCCTGGCGAGACGGGCGGGACGGCGATCGACAAGCCGTCCCACCTCCTGCCGGCCGATGCCGACTTGCGCGTCGAGCCATCACAGGCCGCCGAGTACGTCTCACGCGGCGGGCTCAAGCTTGCCGGCGCATTGGCGCACGCAGGCATCGACCCGCGCGGCCGCGACTGTCTCGACATCGGCCAGTCGACCGGTGGCTTCACCGATTGCCTGCTGCAGCACGGTGCGGTAAAAGTGATCGGCATCGACGTCGGTCACGACCAGTTGCATCCGGCCATCGCCGCCGATCCGCGCGTCGAGTCGCACGAGGGCATCAATGCGCGCCAGCTCGGAAAGTCGGCGCTGGCGGGACGGCAGTTCGATTTCATTACCGCCGATGTTTCCTTTATCTCCTTGGCCCTGATCATCCCGCAACTGCCTCCCCTGCTGACCCGGCTCGGCGACCTGCTGCTCCTCGTCAAGCCGCAGTTCGAGGTTGGCCCCGACCGCATCGGCAAAGGCGGCATCGTCGCCGACCCATCGCTCTATCCGGCCGTCCGCGACAAGCTCGCCGCCTGCTGTGCCGACCATCAACTCGCCGTCGTCGACTGGTTCGACAGCCCGATCACCGGCACCGACGGCAACCGCGAATTCTTCCTCCACGCCCGCCATGAACCTGCCTGAAATCTCCTTCGAATTTTTCCCGCCGCAAACGCCGGAGGGCCTGACCAAGCTGCGTGAGGTGCGCCGCAAGCTCGCCACCGCCGAACCGACTTTCTTTTCCGTCACCTACGGCGCCGGCGGCTCGACGCGCGAGCGCACCTTCGACATCGTCATGGAGATCGCCGCAGAAGGCCATGCCGCGGCGCCGCATCTCTCGTGCATCGGCTCGACGCGCGACGGCATTCGCCAGATCCTGCACGACTATCGCGACCATGGCATCCGCCGGATAGTGGCTTTAAGAGGCGACCTGCCCTCGGGCATGGCCGATGCCGGCGAGTTCCGCTATGCCAACGAACTCGTCGAATTCATCCGCGCGGAAACGGGTGACACTTTCCGCATCGAGGTTGCCGCCTATCCCGAGTGGCATCCGCAGGCACGCAACCCGCACGAAGACCTGCAGAACTTCAAGCGCAAGGTGGATGCCGGCGCCAATGCGGCGATCACCCAGTTCTTCTACAACGCCGACGCCTATGCCCACTTCGTCGCCGAATCCCGTGCGCGGGGCATCTCGATCCCCATCGTTCCGGGCATCATGCCGATCGGCAGCTTCAGCAAGCTGGCGCGTTTTGCCGACAGCAGCGGTGCCGAAATCCCGCGCTGGATGCGCCGCAAGTTCGAAAGCTATGGTGACGACGCCGATTCGATCCGTGCCTTCGGCCTCGACGTGGTGACCGAGCTATGCGTCCGGCTCATCGAGCTCGGTGCGCCCGGCCTGCACTTCTACACCCTCAACCAGTCGACGCTGTCGCTCGAAATATTGCGCCGGCTGAGTGCGCTGCGGGCGGCCTAGGCCACCTCGACGCGGTCGCGGCCGCTTTCCTTGGCGCGATACAGCGCCAGGTCGGCCCGGCCGAGCAGGGCATCGAGCGAGGGCGCGGCGGTCGAAAAGGCGGCCACGCCAAAACTGGCGGTATAGCTGCAGCTGAGATCTTCGCAGTGGGCTGGCGCGGCAGCCACCGCCTGGCGCATGCGTTCCGCCGCCTGCGTCGCCTCGATGATGTCCGTGCCCGGCATCAGGATCACGAACTCCTCCCCGCCCCAGCGGCCGACAAGATCGACCTCGCGCACCGAGCCTTGCAGGGTATGGGCAAAGCTCATCAACACCCGGTCGCCGGCATGGTGGCCGTGGGTATCGTTGATCGACTTGAAGCGATCGATGTCGGCCATGATCAGCGCGAGCGGCTCGTTATAGCGCAGGGCGCGGCGGATTTCGCGCGTCGCCGCCTCGTCGAAGGCGCGCCGGTTGGCCAGCCCGGTCAGGGTATCGGTACGTGCCAGCGCTTCTGCGGCCTCTTTCTGGCGCGTCAATTCGCGGCTGGCGGTTTCAAGCTGGCCCAGCACATCGGCGGCGATCCGCGCCGAAATCCAGCTCGCCAGAAGCAGGCCGGCCAGCACGATGGCCAGGGTGATCCGCAGCATTTCGGCACTGCGTTCATTGATCTGGTCGCGCGAGATCTCCACCACGACAAAGCCGGTGATCGTCGTGGGCCCGGCGGGAGGACTCGTGCCGCTCCACAACTCGTTTTCCAGGGGTAATGCCGTCTGGCGGATCGGCGCCTGGATCGTTACATGCCGGTCGTCGCCGACGACGACCAACTGGTCGTCCAGCGACAGACGATGGCGCGGTGCCTGGCCATCGCCGGCCAGACGTCGCCCGGCACTGTCGAGGATGTTGATCGACACGATATCGTCATCACTCTGGCGCACGCCCGTGGCGAGCAGGTTGATCGATTCGAAGCTGCCGCTGAACAGCGCGTATTCGGCCGCCACACCGAGCTGGTGCGCGATGGCCTTGCCACGTTCGAGAAAGGAGCCCTCGATGTCGGCCCGGTAGCGCTGGAGAAAGACCATTTCCAGCACCATCACCATCATCAGCGCCGGCAGTACCGCTCCGAGCAGCAGACGACCGCGGAACCCGAGGCGTGCCATGGTCAGCCCCTTCTCTCGCCGGCGCGCAGGTCTTCGGCGATCCGCGCGGCATCATCGAGGCCGATCCCCAGCGACGAGGCCACGCGCGGATTGGCGATGACGGCGAATTCCGCCGGGTAGGACGGTTCGGGCAGCGGTTGTCCGCGCTGCCACTGGCGCAGCCGGTCGACCACCTGGCGCGCCACCTGGGCGGGCGTCGAATACACCGCCAGCAAGGCGCCCGCCTTGACATAGGCCGGCGAAAACGTGGCCACCGGCACCCGCGCACGATAAGTTGTCAGCAGGATGTTCTGCAGGCTGGCGCTGTTATAAACCAGCGTATCGGGCAGCGCGAGCAACACATCCGCCTGTTCCAGCACCGACTTGAGTGCGGGAAAGATATCTTCCGGAGCGGAGATCGCCGGGGTCGCGATCAGCTGCATGCCGTGCTTTTGCACCTCGCGTTCCAGGGTATTGAGCGCGCTGCGAGATTGCGGTCCGGTCAGTACGGCGACGCGCGCACGGGCCCGAGCGGACAGTACGAAGGCGGCGACCTCGTCGGCGCGACGTCGAAGATCGAGTACCTCGCCGATCTGGGCATCACCGCGCTCTGGCTCTCGGCGCCCTACGAAGGCCGCGAGACCAACGGCGCGGCGATCGATCCCGGC
>CAYNCH010000230.1:0-3756 GCA_964395815.1 uncultured Methyloversatilis sp. | reverse complement strand
TCTACCCGGCCGACTTCACCTTCGTCTGCCCGACCGAACTGGGCGACATGGCCGACCTGTACGGCGAGTTCCAGAAGATCGGTGTCGAAGTGTTCGGCGTCTCGACCGACACCCATTTCGTGCACAAGGCCTGGGCCGATGCCTCCGAGACCATCCGCAAGATCAAGTACCCGATGATCGGCGACCCCACCGGCGCGATCACCCGCAACTTCGACGTGATGATCGAAGAAGAGGGCCTGGCGCTGCGCGGCACCTTCGTGATGAACCCGCAGGGCGTCATCAAGGTCGTCGAGATTCACGACCTGGGCATTGGCCGTGACGCATCCGAGCTGCTGCGCAAGGTCAAGGCCGCCCAGTACATCGAGTCACACCCGGGCGAAGTCTGCCCCGCCAAGTGGAAGGAAGGCGCGGAGACGCTGAAGCCCTCCCTCGACCTGGTCGGCAAGATCTAAACATCATCGACAGATAAAACAAAAAAAGGGCTATCCCCAACCCCAACGACCGAGAGGGCGCCCGCCAAAAGCGGAGCGCCCTTTTCGGACCCATACGATAGCCAATTTTGATTGAAAAGGAGTTTGCGATGCTTGATGCCAATATGAAAGAACAAGTCCGGGCCTATCTCGAACGGCTGGAGCGCCCGATCGAACTGGTCGCCGCGCTGGACGACGGTGCCAGCTCGCAGGAGATGCGCGGTCTGATCGAAGATCTGGTGAGCCTGTCCGACAAGGTGAGCGCTCGCTACGACGGGACCGATGCGCGTATCCCCTCCTTCACGGTCGCGCCGCAGGGCGAGGCAGCGCGCATCCGCTTCGCCGGCCTGCCGATGGGCCACGAGTTCACCTCCCTGATCCTCGCGCTGCTGCAAAGCGGCGGCTATCCGCCCAAGGTGGATGCCGACACCATCGAACGTATCAAGCGCCTGCAGGGGGAATTCAGTTTCGAGGTCTATGTCTCGCTCGACTGCCATAACTGTCCCGACGTGGTGCAGGCGCTCAACCTGATGGCGGCGCTCAATCCACATGTGACGAGCACGATGATCGAGGGCGGCCTGTTCCGTGCCGAAGTCGAGGCGAAGAATGTGCTGGCGGTACCGAGGGTCTTCCTCAACGGCGAGCACTTCGGCCAGGGCCGCATGACCCTCGAAGAGATCCTGGCAAAAGTCGGCGATGGCGACACGGCCGCCCAGGCCCACGCGCTGTCGGCGCGCGCGCCCTACGACGTGCTCGTCGTCGGCGGCGGCCCGGCCGGTGCGGCCGCGGCGATCTACGCGGCGCGCAAGGGCATCCGCACCGGCATCGTCGCCGAGCGCTTCGGCGGCCAGGTGATGGACACCCTGGGCATCGAGAACTTCATTTCCGTCGAATACACCGAGGGCCCGAAGCTCGCGGCGGCGATGGAGGAGCACGTCAAGCAATACGGCGTAGACATCATGCGCGGCGAGCGCGCCGCGGCCCTGGTGCCGGCGGTCCAGCCTGGCGGCATGGCGGAACTCACCCTCGCCAACGGCGCGATCCTCAAGTCGAAATCGATCATCATCGCCACCGGTGCGCGCTGGCGCGAGATGAACGTGCCCGGTGAGGCCGAGTTCCGCGGCAAGGGGGTCTGTTTCTGCCCGCACTGCGACGGCCCGTTGTTCAAGGGCAAGCGCGTCGCGGTGATCGGCGGCGGCAACTCCGGCGTCGAGGCGGCCATCGACCTCGCCGGCATCGTCGGCCACGTCACGCTGATCGAGTTCGACACCAGGCTGCGCGCCGACATGGTGCTGCAGGAAAAGCTGCGCAGCCTGCCGAACGTCAACATCATCATGAATGCGCAGACCACCGAGGTGACCGGCAGCGAAAAAGTGAACGGCCTGACGTACAAGGATCGGGCCACGGGCGAGACCCACAAGGTCGAACTCGAAGGCATCTTCGTGCAGATCGGTCTCTTGCCGAACACCGATTTCGTCAAGGACACGATCGCCCTGTCCAAATTCCGCGAAATCGAGATCAGCGCCAAGGGCGAGACCTCGGCTCACGGCGTGTTCGCCGCCGGCGACTGCACGACCCAGCCCTACAAGCAGATCATCATCAGCATGGGTGCGGGTGCGACGGCTTCGCTGTCGGCTTTCGACTACCTGATCCGCAACTCGGCGGGTTGAAGCCATGCGACTGCATGCCCGCATCTTCCTCGTCGTGGGTTCGCTGAGCGCCGCCGCTTCGGTGGCGCTGGGTGCGGCGGCCAGCCATGCGCTGGCCGGCCGGCTTGCCGGCACGCTGGCATGGTTCGAGGCGGCCCTGCAGTACCAGCAGTTTCATGCGCTAGGGTTGCTGGCCGTCGGCCTGCTCGCCGATCGCATTTGCTCGCGCTGGCTGGCCGTGGCCGGCTGGCTGATGATCGCCGGCACGCTGCTGTTCAGCGGCAATCTCTACCTGCGCAGCCTGCTCGACTTCCATGATCTTCACGCCGCGACACCGTTCGGCGGCGGCGCTTTCATGCTCGCCTGGATCGCGCTGGCAATCGGCGCCATGAGTGCATCGGGGCGGGATGGCGCGGTAGGCTGATTTCAGGACATCGGCCATGAACACGCCATTCGCCCAGACAAGCCAAATCGGTACGACTCGCTGGCAGGATGCCGCGTTCGCGCATGCCCGCGCGCACGGCTGGGCGACATTCGGTCTCGGCGTGGCCCTGCTGGCTGTGATCGTCCTGCTTGCGCAAAGCATTGTCCAGGTACTGGCGGGCGAGATTGCCGCGGGCGTGCGTTTCGCCCTGCTCGGCGGCGCGGCCGGTTTCGCCGCGACGGCCTTCGGCGCGTTGCCGGCGCTGGTGTTGCGCAGCCTGCCCCAGCGCGTCGAAGACAGCCTGCTGGGCTTCGCGGCCGGGATGATGCTCGCGGCCAGCGCCTTTTCCCTCCTGCTGCCGGGCCTCGCGGCCGGCGAGCAGATTCTCGGCAGCAAGGGCCTCGCCGCCGGCGTGGTGGTGCTGGGCATGGCGCTCGGCGTGTTGCTGATGCTGGGCCTCGATGAATTCACGCCGCACGAGCACGACAAGACCGGCCCCTGCGGTCCCGGCCATGAAACCTGCGGGCGCGTCTGGCTGTTTGTCTTCGCCATCGCCTTGCACAACCTGCCCGAGGGCATGGCGATCGGTGTCAGCTTCGCACAGGGTGACCTGTCGGTCGGACTGCCGCTGACGACGGCCATCGCGTTGCAGGACATCCCTGAGGGCTTGGCCGTCGCGCTGGCGATGCGTGCGGCCGGTTTTGCCGCACCGACCGCCGTGCTGGTCGCGGCCGGCAGCGGCCTGCTCGAACCGGTGGGTGCGCTGCTCGGCGTCGGCCTCGCCAGCGGCCTCGCGGCCGCCTACCCGATCGGCCTCGGCCTGGCGGCAGGCGCGATGATCTTCGTCGTGTCGCACGAAGTGATTCCCGAAACCCACCGCAACGGCCACCAGACGCCGGCGACGCTCGGCCTGATGGCGGGTTTCGCGCTGATGATGGTGCTGGATACCGCGCTGGGCTGACGCGCATCACGCCGCCGACGCCGTCCCGCCAGCGCCGACTTTCCCGCAGGGGCCGGGCGCTATAATCGCCGCCCATGTCCTCACAGCCTCCCGATATCAAGGCCCACCTGGCCGATCTCCTGCGTTCGGCACTGGCGAGCGTGGCTCCCGGCCATGCCATTGCCTCGGCCGACATCCATCTCGAACGTCCGCGCGATGCGACGCACGGCGATTTCGCCAGCAACCTCGCGCAGCAGCTCGCCCGCGCACTCA
>CAYNCH010000229.1:0-3768 GCA_964395815.1 uncultured Methyloversatilis sp. | reverse complement strand
GGACGTCGAACTGTCGCACATGCTGGTCGACAACGCCGCGATGCAGCTGGTCAGGAACCCCAAGCAGTTCGACGTGATGGTCACCGGCAACATGTTCGGCGACATCCTCTCCGACGAGGCCTCAATGCTCACCGGTTCGATCGGCATGCTGCCCTCGGCCTCGCTCGACGAAAAGAACAAGGGCCTCTACGAGCCGAGCCACGGCTCGGCACCGGACATCGCCGGCAAGGGCGTGGCCAATCCGCTGGCGACGATCCTGTCGGCGGCGATGATGTTGCGCTATACCTTCAATCAGGAGGCTGCGGCACAGCGCATCGAGGGCGCGGTGAAGAAAGTGCTGGCGCAAGGCTTCCGGACAGGTGATATTTACGAGCCGGGAACGCAGAAGGTCGGTACGAAGGAAATGGGCGATGCCGTGCTGGCGGCGCTGTAATCAACGATAGGAACGGAAATTATGAAGAAGGTAGGTCTGGTCGGTTGGCGTGGCATGGTGGGCTCGGTGCTGATGCAGCGCATGCGCGAGGAGGGCGATTTCCCCCTGATCGAGCCGGTGTTTTTCACGACGTCGAACGTCGGCGGCAAGGGTCCGGCAGAGTCCGGCGGCGCACCCCTTAAGGACGCGAAGGACATCGAAGCCCTCAAGCAGATGGACATCATCATCACCTGCCAGGGCGGCGATTACACCAAGGAAGTCTTCGGCCCGTTGCGCGCGGCCGGCTGGAGCGGCTACTGGATCGATGCGGCTTCGTCGCTGCGCATGGCCGATGATGCGATCATCATCCTCGACCCGGTGAACCTCGACGTCATCAAGGCCGGCCTGGCCAAGGGTGTCAAGAACTACATCGGCGGCAACTGCACCGTTTCCCTGATGCTGATGGGCCTCGGCGGCCTGTTCCGTGCCGACCTGGTTGAGTGGATTTCGGCGATGACCTACCAGGCGGCCTCTGGTGCCGGCGCGCAGAACATGCGCGAACTGCTCTCACAAATGGGTGTGCTGCACGATGCCGTCAAGGCCGAACTGGCCGATCCCGCCTCGGCGATCCTCGACATCGACCGCAAGGTGGCCGAGACGATGCGCGCGTCCAGTTTCCCGACCAAGAACTTCCGCGGCGTGCCGCTGGCCGGCAGCCTGATTCCCTGGATTGACGTGCCAGTCGAAGGCGGCCAGTCGAAGGAGGAGTGGAAGGGCGGCGCCGAGTGCAACAAGATCCTCGGCAAGCCGGCGTTCCGCTCGCCCGGCAGCATCCCGATCGACGGGCTGTGTGTGCGCGTCGGTGCGATGCGCTGCCATTCACAGGGCCTCACCATCAAGCTCAAGAAGGATGTGCCGCTGGATGAGGTCAGCAACATCATCGCCAAGGCCAATGACTGGGTGAAGGTGGTGCCGAACGAACGAGAAATATCGGAACGCGAACTGACGCCGGCCGCCGTGACCGGCACGCTGACCGTTCCGGTCGGTCGCCTTCACAAGCTGGCGATGGGCAACGACTACCTCGGCGCCTTCACCTGCGGCGACCAACTCTTGTGGGGGGCTGCCGAGCCGCTTCGTCGCATGTTGCGGATTTTGCTCGGATAAGACAGTCGAGTAACTAAAGTAAATTGAGGCAAAGGTTGAGCTTGCGCCATTAACTCTATGATGTTATTTTGAATACCGCATAACAGATCCCCGGCGGGGAGGCATCGTGAATAAACCGGACAAATCTTCGATATTCAAAACGTCATTGCTCGTCGCGTTGCTGGGCTCCGTCTTCGGTGCTCAGGCGGCCGGACTAGGCAAGCTCACGGTGTATTCGGCCATCGGCCAGCCCCTGAACGCCGAGGTCGCTTTGAGTGCGACAGCCGAGGAGCTCAATGGTCTATCGGCGAAACTTGCATCCCACGAGGCCTTTAAGGATGCGGGTATCGAATTCATGCCGGCCTTGACAGGATTGCGCATGAATGTCGGCCAGTCGTCCGCGGGGCAGCCGATTTTGCGCCTGACGACCGACTCTCCTCTTAACGAGCCTTTTCTTCATTTCCTTGTTGAGTTGAACTGGACAGCAGGGCGCATGGTGCGCGAGTACACCTTCCTGCTTGATCCACCCGAAATACTTCAGGTCGCCAAGCCTGCTTCCGTCGTGGCGCCTTTGGCACCCACGGTCAAGGCGATCGACTCGGTGGCCCCTGCCGTGGTCGCGACACCTCCGCTGGTCGCCACACCTCGCGTGGCAGCGGCTCCGGTTCAGCCGAGTGGCGAGGTGCGTGTCAAGCCGGGGGATACCCTGAGCAAGATCGCGCGCGAAAACAAACCCGAGACCGTTACACTCGACCAGATGCTGGTCGCGCTTTTCAATGGCAACCGCGATGCCTTCATGGGCAACAACATGAATCGCTTGCGGGCGGGAAAGATTCTCAAGCTGCCTGATGAGGCGACGGTTGCTCAGGTCGAACACTCAGAGGCGCGGCGCATGATCGTCAGTCAGGCGGCTGATTTCAATGCCTATCGTCGTCGCCTGGCTGAAGCGGCGATTGCAGTTCCTGCCCAGACCGTTGAGCCGCAACAGTCCGCTACGGGCAAGATCAAGCCGCAGATAGAACAGAAACCTCAATCGGCCCCTGCCGCAGACAAGCTGGAGGTATCACAGACGGAATCCGGCAAGAAGGTTGCGGGTATCGACCAAGGTCGGCTCGAGGAGGAGTTGATCGCCCGCGACAAGGCCTTGCGTGAGGCGTCGGAGCGTATCGCTCAACTCGAAAAAAATCTCGAAAACCTGAAGCGTCTGGCTGAACTTAAGAGCGAGGCTGGAGCCCAGTTGCAGCAGCAGGCGCAGGTTAGTGCTGTATCCCCGGCCAAAACACCTGAGCTCCAGGCGGCCGCACCGGCGGCGGTAACTGCGACCCCGGCGTCCCCGCCTGTAGAGGCAGCGCCAGCAGGCGTGCCGGCAGAGAAACCTGAAGTCAAACCCGAAACTAAGCCCGAAACTAAGCCTGTGCCCAAGGCGCCCACGAAGCTTGCACCGAAACCAGTCCCGCCACCACCTCCCCCGGTCGAGTCGGACTTCATCGCAGAAAACCCGCAGTTGGTGTTCGGTGGCGGCGGGATCGTCGCCTTGTTGTTGGGTTATCTCGGGTACAACGCCTGGCGTCGGAAAAAGCAGTCCGCCGCCCAGGAACTTCCCGAGGTTGAGCCCCCCAGCTTCCTTTCCGAATCTCCTGCTGCACCTCAGCCAGCCGTTCCGGCAGGCGCTTCCGTGGCCCCTTCCGAGCTTCCCGACGATGTTTCAATCCTTGGCGACTTCAGCCATGGGGCTCTGACGACCGAGGAAAGTGCCGACCCGGTAGCCGAGGCCGATGTCTTGATGGCCTACGGTCGAGATGGGCAGGCAGAAGAAATCCTGCTTGAGGGGCTGAAATCCGATCCGGGACGCAGCGCCATTCATCTCAAGTTGATGGAGCTTTATGCCAATCGCAAGGATGTGGCGAAGTTCGAGGCCGTCGCCAAAGATCTTCATGTACTGAGTCGTGGTGAGGGTGCGGAATGGACTCGTGCGACTGCACTTGCGCGCGATTTAGGGGTGACAGGGGCGTTGTTTGCTGCAGCGAGCCCGGCTGTTGCAGGGGTTCAGGCAGTGGCTGAAATTGCCGAAAGCACAGCCCCTGCAGCATCTGTAGTACCCGATGTCCTGGCTGGGCCGGCCGATGTCAGGCTTGAGGCTGCGATCCCCGACGTGCCGGTCGAGCATGAGGCTGATTCTCTTGATTTCGATCTGGACTTGGGGACAACCAGTA
>CAYNCH010000228.1:0-3771 GCA_964395815.1 uncultured Methyloversatilis sp. | reverse complement strand
CGCTCACGCACCGCAACTACGCCCAGGCCTGCGTCTTCGTCACCGGCCATCTCAAAGACGGCAGCATGAACCTCGACTGGCCCGGCCTCGCGCGTCGCCGCCAGACCGTCATCATCTACATGGGATTGTCCGGCCTGTCCTACCTGTGCGAGCAACTGGTCGCCCACGGCCTGCCGCCGGACTGGCCCGCCGCCATCGTCCAGCAGGGCACCACGCCAAACCAGCGCACGGTGACCGGCACGCTCGCCACCCTGCCCCAGCTAGCCGTCGACGCCGGCCTCAAGGCACCGACGCTGATCGTCGTCGGCGAGGTCGTCAAGCTGCACGACAAGCTCGCCTGGTTCGTCGAGAACGCCCCTGCGGCGGACTGCTGAACCGCCGGCCAGCCCGCGCGCTGCGCGCCATACCGCCAGCGCCGACTTTTCCCCGGCCGGCGGGAACGGCCAGCGCTCCCTCGCTTCCCTCCTGCCGGCTTGACGCTTATTTGATCCCCATGCGGATCGCACCGTCAAGGCGGATCACCTCGCCGTTGAGATAGCGGTTCGCGCAGATATGTTCCACCAGCGCGGCGTATTCCGCCGGCTTGCCCATGCGTTGCGGGTAGGGCACCATTTTGCCGAGCGACTCCTGCACCTCGGGCGGCATGCCCAGCAGCATCGGCGTCTCCATGATGCCCGGCGCGATCGTCATCACGCGGATGCCGGAACGGCTTAGTTCGCGCGCGATCGGCAGGGTCATCGCCACGATGCCGCCCTTCGAGGCCGCATAGGCCGCCTGGCCCAGTTGTCCCTCGTAGGCCGCGACCGAGGCGGTACTGACGATCACGCCGCGCTCGCCGTCGGCCTCGGGTTCCGATGCGCACATGATCTCGGCGGCCAGGCGGATCATGTTGAAGCTGCCGATCAGGTTGATAGTGATCGTGCGGGCGAAGCTGTCGAGCTTGTGCGCCCCCTCGCGGCCGACCACCTTCTCGGCAGGGGCGACGCCGGCGCAATTGACCAGTCCGCGTAGCGTGCCCATCGCGGTCGCCGCTGCGAAAGCCGCCCGCGCACTCTCCTCGTTGCCGACATCGGTCTGCACGAAGCGGGCGCACTCGCCCAGATCCGCCGCCACGCGCGCGCCGGCGTCGGCATTGATGTCGGCCAGCACCACCTTGCCGCCCCGCGCCGCGAACATGCGCGCTGTCGCCTCACCCAATCCGGAACCGCCGCCCGTGACCACGAAAACATTATTCTCGATTTGCATATTCTTCCTCCCGATGAATGTCCGGTTATTTTAGCGACAGCCGCTGTGCCACCCATGCCTGCCCCAGCGCCAGGCCGCCATCGTTGGGCGGCACGCACCGGGCGAGCAACAGATTCAGCCCGTGGCGCGCCAACTCAGCGTGCAAACCCTGCGCCAGCACGCGATTGAGCAGGCAGCCGCCCGCCGCCGCCACGGTGCGGATGCCCGTCCGCGCAGCGGCCTGCGCGACCCAGTCCGCCAACGCCGCCGCCAGGGTGGCATGGAATACCGCCGCCCCCGCCGCCGCGTCTTCGCAATCCTCCAGATCGGCCAGCAGCGGCCGCAGGTCAAGCACGCCGGCGTCGAGCACGCCACCGTCGATGCGCCAGCCGTGCGACCAGGGCGCGACCGGGCCGTGGCGTCCGGCCAGTCCTTCGAGCAGCATTGCCGCCTGGCCTTCATAGGCGCAGCGCCGTCGCACGCCGAGCAACCCGGCCACCGCATCGAACAACCGGCCGGCGCTCGATGTCGGCGGGCAATTCAGGCCGCGCACGAGCATCTGCGCCACGGTCGCCGCGGCCGGTTCGTCGACGAAGCGGCGCAGGATCTCGTCGCCGCGGCCGAGCGCGTGCAAGGCCGCAGCGGCCATGCGCCAGGGCTCGCGTGCCGCAATGTCGCCGCCGGGCAGCGCCAACGGGTGCAGATGCCCCAGCCGTTGGCAATCCGCGCCCGTCACCCGCAGCAGTTCGCCGCCCCACGCCGCGCCATCCGTGCCGAGCCCGACGCCGTCGAGCGCCAGCCCCAGCACCGGCTCCGTCAGGCCGTGTTCGGCGCAGACGGCGGCAATATGGGCGTGATGATGCTGCACGCCGCGGGCGGCAATCCCGCGCTCCGCCGCAGATGCCACCGCGTATCGCGTCGAGTGAAAATCCGGATGCAGATCGTGGGCGATGATCGCCGGTTCGACATCGAGGATGCCGAGCAGATGCGCCACCGTTTCCTCGAAAAAGCCGCACGCAGCCGCATTATCGAGATCGCCGACGTGCTGCGAGACGAAGGCTTCATCCCCGCGCGTCACGCAAACGGTATTCTTGAACCAGCCGCCGACCGCCAGCACCGACGGGCCGGAGCTTGCGAGCTTGATCGCGCTGGGAACGTAGCCGCGCGCGCGGCGAGTGAAAACATCGGGCCGCCGCACCGAATCGTCGCAGCGCACGACGATGTCGCGCTCGTGCATGAGATATGCATCGGCGATGCCGGCGAGACGTTGCACGGCTTCCTCGTTGCCGATCACCAGCGGCTCGCCGTGCGGATTGGCGCTCGTCATCACCAACGCCAGTTCCGGCGCGTCGTGGAACAGCAGGCACTGGATCGGCGTCGCCGGCAGCATCAGCCCGATCTCGGCCAGCCCCGGAGCCACGCCGGGCAGCCGGGCATCGGTATCGGTGCGCTTTTCCAGCAGCACGACGGGGCGTTCCGGCGAAACCAGCGCCGTCTCGCCAGCGCCGACTTTTGCATAACGCTCCGCCATCGCCTTCTCCGCGACCATTACGGCAAACGGCTTTTCCTCGCGCTGTTTGCGTTCGCGCAAGGTTGCCACGGCGGCGGCGTTCGTCGCCTCGCAAGCGAGGTGGAAACCGCCCAGGCCCTTGATGGCGATGATCCTGCCGGCCTTGAGCAGCTCGAGTGTCGCGACGATCGGATCGCCCTCCAGCGGACTGCCCGCCGCATCAAGCAAAGCGAGACGCGGGCCACAGTTCGGGCAACAGGTCGTCTCGGCGTGAAAACGCCGGTCGGCGGGATCGGTGTATTCGCGCGCACAGTCGGGACAGAGTGGAAACGGTGCGAGGCTGGTCTGCGGCCGGTCGTAGGGCAGGCGCCGCGTCACTGTATAGCGCGGCCCGCAATGCGTGCAGGTGATGAAGGCGTGGCGGTAGCGACGGTTGGCCGGATCGAACAACTCGGCCAGGCAATCAGGACAGGGCGCGGTGTCGTGGCCGATGGCAGTCGTCACCCGGCCGCCCGCGCTTTCGTCGATGGTAAACCCCTCGCACCCGGTTACCGACACGCTGGAAACCGACACGGCATCAACGCGCGCCAGCGGCGGCGCTTCGCTCTTCAGGCGGTCGACGAACGCGTCGAGGGTGCTGCCATCGACATGAATTTCGACGCCGGCCGCATCGTTGCGCACCCAGCCGGCAAGTTTCAGTTCGTTGGCGAGCCGCCAGACGAAGGGACGAAAACCGACGCCCTGGACAATGCCCGTGACGCGAATCCGGACGGCGTCAGCCACCTCAATGGCCAGATACGGCGGCAGCGCCCTTTTCGATCCAGGCCAGCCAGTCCCCGAGCCCTTCTCCCGTGGTCGCCGAAACGCGGATGATCTCGATCAGCGGATTTACGCGGCGCGCGTTGGCAATGGCTCGCTCGATGTCGAATTCCAGATAAGGCAGCAGGTCGCATTTATTCACCAGCATCAGCCGCGCGGCGCGGAACATGTCCGGATACTTGAGCGGCTTGTCCTCGCCCTCGGTGACCGAGAGGATC
>CAYNCH010000227.1:0-3782 GCA_964395815.1 uncultured Methyloversatilis sp. | reverse complement strand
CCCTGCTGACGGTTGATGGCGTTAAACAGGTTGTGACCCTGACCGAAAAGAGCATCGTGGGTGTGGGGCTGGCGGATGGGAAACTCCTGTGGCAGTTGCCGTTTGTACCGCAGGGCCGGGCGTGGCTTTTTCGTCGGCCCACGCGCGGTTCCGCAGCCGGATCATCGCCTCCGTCATTTCCACGTGGCATTGCAAGCCGAAGTGCGGGCCCATGACGAAGGCCTGATTGGCGCAGTACGCACTCTTGAGGATGCGTATCGCGCCAGGCGGAATCGAGAAGGTTTCGCCGTGCCAGTGGAAGGCATCGAAACCCGCAAGATCTCCGAGCCAGTGAGTCGCGGCGGGAGCGGTGGTTTCAACGCGTCCCCAGCCGAGTTCCTTGACGGGGTTGCGCGTCACTGTGCCGCCAAGCGCCTTGGCCATCAACTGGCCGCCGAGGCAGTGGCCGATGACGGGAACCCCGGCTGCGACAGCATTCCGGATCAGCGCCAGCACCGGTGTGATCCAGGGCAAGTCGTCATTTACACTCATCGGGCCACCCATGAAGCACAGGCCGGAAAAATCATCATGTACCGGAGGGGGTGCATCGCCAGCATCGATACGAACCAGTTGCCACGGAATGCCGTGGGCGTCGAGGAAAGTGGCAAAATAACCGGGACCTTCTCCGGCATGGTGGCGAAAGATGGCGACGGGCTTCATGGGACGCAGGGGAAGATGATGAGTGGATTGATCGGGTGATTCTAGCGTCGGGACAACTATCGGTGTCATGGCTGCGTGCGCGGTGTGCGCAGGCAGCCATGGAGCCACCGACATCACGGCCACCACGGATGGAAGAAGGAGTCGCGCCGGGGCGGGAAGATATTCCGGCCGCCGTGCTGATTCCGATTGTCGATCGCCCGACCGGACTGACGATATTGCTGACGCAGCGTACCGCCCACTTGCGTGATCATCCTGGTCAGATCAGCTTTCCCGGCGGTCGCCACGAACCGCAGGATGCCTCGCCGCAGGCGACCGCGTTGCGCGAAGCTGCGGAAGAGGTCGGTATTCGTCCGGATCAGGTCGAGGTGCTCGGTTGCCTGCCGGAGTATTGCACCAGCACGGGCTTTTGCGTGACGCCCGTGGTTGGTCTGGTAACCCCGCCACTCAATCTGCAGCTCGACGATTTCGAGGTGGCGGAGGTGTTCGAGACCCCGCTACCCTTCCTGCTCGATGCCGCGAATTACCGGCGCGAGTCGCTGCTCTATCGGGGGGAGCAGCGCGTCTTCTGGGCGGTCCCCTGGCAGGAGCGCTATATCTGGGGGGCAACCGCCGGCATGCTGGTCAGTCTGCGGGAGTGTCTGCTCGCCACGGCTTGAACAACAGGCCGAGGCGAGTGTGATATCTTGGCCGGGCGCCCCGCCCGGTAACTAACATGACCTTTCTCAGCATCCTCTGCGTTCTTGTCATCGAACAGATCAAGGCCTCACCCCTCGGCCGGGTCTGCGCAGCGCTGGGAGCGATCGGCGATTTTCTCGAGCAGCGTTTCGACGGTGGCGAACGCCGGCATGGGGTGACCGCCTGGAGTGTCGGCGTCCTGCTGCCTTCGTTGCTGATCCTGGCCATTCAACTGGGCACCTCCTACATCCATCCGTTGCTGGGTTTTGTCTTCAGCGTTGCTGTCCTGTATTTTGCGATGGGCTTTCGCCAGTTCAGCCATTTCTTCACGGATATCCAGCTGGCCCTGCGCATGGGTGAGACCGAGCGCGCCCGACAGTTGCTCGCGGACTGGCGCGGCACGAGTGCAGAACGGCTCGGTTCGACCGAGATCGCCCGTCTGGCCATCGAGCAGGGAATCATCGCTTCGCATCGCCATGTTTTCGGCCCCCTGTTTTGGTTCGTTATCCTTGGCCCGGCGGGAGCGGTGTTTTATCGGCTCAGTTTCAGCATGGCCCGGCAGTGGTCACGTCCGTCAATGGCGACGGGTGAAGTCAGCAGGTTTGGCCAGTTTGCGCGCGATGCTTTCCAGTGGATCGACTGGTTGCCGGCCCGTCTTACGGCCATGACCTTCGCCGTGGTCGGCGATTTCGAGGATGCTATTTATTGCTGGAGGACGCAGGCGGGGCAGTGGGCCGATGCCGCGACCGGTATACTCTTGGCTAGCGGTGCCGGCGCGCTGGGCATCAAGCTTGGTCAGCCGTTACCCGGCGTCGCCGAGATCGAGGCGCGACCGGAACTGGGCCTTGGCGACGAGGCCGATATCGAGCATCTGCAGAGCGCGACCGGACTTGTCTGGCGCGCTCTGGTGTTGTGTCTGCTGCTGCTGGCGTTGCTGACAGTGGCCAGTTGGGTAGGTTAGTGTTGAAGCCGTTTTCGTTTCAAACAAAATCAGGAGTGGAAAAATGTCGAACAAGGAAGTTGTCGCTTTAAGTGCCGTACGTTCTGCCGTCGGTGCCTTTGGTGGTTCACTGAGCACACTGGAGCCCGCCGAACTGGGCGGCCTGGTCGTGAAGGAAGCCATCGCCCGTGCTGGCGTCGATCCCAAGCAAGTCAGCTTTGCCTCTGTCGGCAACTGTATTCCGACCGAGTCGCGCTACCCCTATGTCGCGCGTGTTGCCACCATCCAGGGTGGGATGTCGATGGATTCCGTCGCATTCGCCGTCAATCGCCTGTGCGGTTCCGCACAGCAGGCGATTGTCAGCTGTGCCCAGGCCATCATGCTCGGTGATGCCGAATATGCGATCGGCGGCGGTGTCGAAGTCATGTCGCGCGGCGCCTATCTGCTGCCGGCCCTGCGTTCGGGTGCGCGCATGGGCGATACCCAGGCGATCGACGCGATGGTTTCCGTGCTGACCGACCCGTTCGGTGTCGGCCACATGGGCATGACGGCCGAGAATCTGGCCGCCAAGCACGGCATCACCCGTGATGAGCAGGATGCCTTTGCTGTCGAGTCGCAGGCGCGGGCTGCCAAGGCGATCGCCGAAGGTCGTTTCAAGTCGCAGATCGTGCCGATCACCCTGAAAACTCGCAAGGGCGACGTGGTGTTCGATACCGACGAGCATCCGAAGGCCGGTACCACGATGGAAACCCTGGCCAAGATGCGCCCGGCGTTCAAGAAGGATGGCTCGGTGACCGCTGGCAATGCTTCCGGCATCAACGATGCTGCCGCCTTCCTGGTTCTGGCCGATGCCGCCAAGGCCGCGGCTGCCGGCCAGAAGCCGATCGCCCGACTGGTCGCCTATGCGATCGCCGGCGTGCCGAATGATGTGATGGGCGAAGGTCCGATTCCCTCGACCAAGGTCGCGTTGCAAAAGGCCGGCCTGAAGCTCGACCAGATGGACGTGATCGAGTCCAACGAAGCCTTCGCCGTGCAGTCGATCACGGTGGCGCGTGGTCTCGGTCTTGATCCGGTCAAGACGAACCCCAACGGCGGTGCCATCGCGCTGGGCCACCCGGTCGGCGCCACGGGCTCGGTGATCGTTACCAAGCTGCTGCACGAAATGATTCGCGTGAATGGCCGCTACGGTCTGGCCACCATGTGCATCGGTGGCGGGCAGGGCATCACGACGATCTGGGAACGGGTCTGATAACGAAGGTTTCGTTTTCGGGATCGATGAGAAACGGGCCGCGCGGCCCGTTTTTCTTTTGGCGTGCCGTCCCGCCGGCACCGACTTTCAAGCCGCCCTATGCTGCCTTGAGGTATTTTTCCTTGGTGGCACGGGCTTCGATGGCCTCTTCCTTCGAATAGGCCTTGCCGGACCACAGCATGCGGTAGGCGATCTCTTCGTTGCCGTTCTCGCAGAGTT
>CAYNCH010000226.1:0-3824 GCA_964395815.1 uncultured Methyloversatilis sp. | reverse complement strand
GCCGGGCAGCTGGTCGCCCATCTCGCCCTCGATCTCGGCCTTCGGCGTCAGCGCGGCGACGGAGTCGACGACGATCAGGTCCACGCCGCCGGAACGCACCAGCATGTCGGCGATTTCGAGCCCCTGTTCGCCGGTGTCGGGCTGGGAGATCAGCAGGTCGGGCACGTTCACGCCGAGCTTGCCGGCATAGACCGGGTCGAGGGCGTTCTCGGCGTCGATGTAGGCGGCGGTGCCGCCGAGCTTCTGGATCTCGGCGACGACCTGCAGACAGAGCGTGGTCTTGCCGGAGGATTCCGGACCGTAGATCTCGACGACGCGGCCGCGCGGCAGGCCGCCGATGCCGAGGGCGATGTCGAGGCCGAGCGAGCCGGTCGAGACGGCCTGCAGGTCATTTTCGATCTGGCCTTCGCCCATCTTCATGATGGAGCCCTTGCCGAACTGCTTTTCGATCTGCGCCAGCGCTGCTTGCAGCGCCTTGGCCTTGTTGTCGTCCATGGTGTGTCCTTCCCAAAGTTGTCTGGATTATGGCATGTTTCTTGCGCGGTCAGCTTCGGCGTAATGAAGCAGGCCGCGTAGCGCATGAATCACCGCCTGTTTCCGGATCGCCTCGCGGTCACCTGCGAAAAGTCGGCGCTCGCAGGACGGCGCCTCATGCCGCCGGCACCAGGCAAAGCACACCGTGCCGACCGGCTTGTCCGGGACACCGCCCGTCGGGCCGGCGATACCGGTAATCGCCAATGAAATCAGTGCATTGGAATTTTTCAGCGCGCCTTCCGCCATTTCTCCCGCCGTTTCCAGGCTGACCGCTCCGAAAGCTTCGATAGTGTTCATACGCACACCAAGCATATCCGCTTTTGCCGCGTTTGCATAGGTCACGAAGCCGCGGTCGAACCAGGCCGAACTGCCCGCCGTATGGGTGATGACCTGTGCCGCCCAGCCGCCGGTGCAGGATTCGGCTGTGGCGATCAAAAGTCGGCGCTGGCGGGACGGCACTTGTGCTTCCGCGGCGATGGCCGCCGACAGCGCAGCGAGTTCGGTGTCCATCCGCCTCAGGTGGTGAAGCGGCCGAGGGCGCTATCCAGCCGGCTCGACTGCGCGTTGAGCTCACGCACCGTCACGGCGATGCCCTCGACACTGCGGGCATTTTGCTGGGCCAGCCCGTCCAGTTCGCGCATGCTGCCGACCACGCCTTCGACGTCGTTCTGCAGGCTGGCCGAGACCGCGCTGGTCTTGTCGGCCAGCTCGACCGAACGGCCAATCATGCCCTGCGTATCCGCCATGATCCGCTCGATCTTGGCTGATTCCGCCGCCAGTTGTTGCATGTGGCGCGCCTGTTCCTGCATGCGCCCGCTGGTGTCTTCGATGCCGCCGACGATGCCGCCGACGGTACGGTTGATTTCGGTCAGGCTGGTCTGGGTGCGTTCCGCGAGCTTCCTCACTTCGTCGGCCACGACCGCGAAGCCGCGCCCCTGCTCGCCGGCCCGCGCGGCCTCGATGGCGGCGTTGAGCGCCAGCAGGTTGGTCTGGTCGGCGATCTCCGAGACGGCCGAGAGAATTTGGTTGATCTGCGACACGCTGGCCGACAACTCCGCAAAGCGCTGTGAGAGCGCATCGCTTTGCGCCACGCTGCCTTCGAGGGCGGTGAGCATCTCATCCATTTCGCGGTGGGTGGTTTCCAGCGTGTCGCGACCCGCGACCAGCTCGTCGCGGGCGGCGCGCGCTTCGCCGGCCAGTTCGTCGAGTTCGCTGCGAATGCGCTCCGCGCTCATGGTCGTCGAGCCGGCGATGCGCACGGTGTTGGTCATGCGCATCTCGATCTCGTTGGCCCCGCCGGACAACTCGGCGGCGATCTCGGCATTGCGCCGGGCAGCGGTTTGCGCCTCGGTCAGCGAGCCGCGCACATGGCCGCGAAAATCCTCGATGACGCCGACCACCTGGTGGATTTCCTCGCTGTAGCCGGCTTCCACCGCGCACGGACGGGAGAGGTTGAGCGCCGAGAAGTTGCGCAGATACTCGGCCAGCTGGCCCCAGGCCACCACACCCCAGCGCTTTTCGTCGAGGTCGTGGACGAACACCACGGCGGCGACGACATACTGGACGATGCTGCCGATCAGGTTGTCGGTAAAAAAGCTCGCATTGACTACCAGCAGCGTGACCCCGATCCAATGCACCAGACGCATGCGCAGAAACAACGAACGGACGTTCATGATTCCCCCCTCCTCTTTCTTATATGGGTGTCGGCGATTCTAGAGCCAGCGTTCGACCAGCGCCTTGAACAGCGCGAGCGTCAGCACCGTGTAGCCCGCCGCGATCACGTCGTCCATCATCACCCCCAGGCCGTTCTTGACCTGGGTATCGAACCAGCGGGCTGGCGGCGGCTTGACGATGTCGTAGAAACGGAACCACAGGAAGGCCGCCAGCTGCCAGGCGAGACCCGCCGGCGTCAGCAGCAGGACAAACCAGAACGGCACGATCTCGTCCCAGACGATGCTGCCGTGATCGATCACGCCGAGATTGCGGCCGGTGATGTGGCAGGCGGTGACGCCGAGCGTGAACGCCAGCAGCAGGAAGACGGCGAAGGCAACATCGTCCGACAGCAGGCCGCGCAGCCACGGATAGGTCAGCCACGCGAACAGGGTGCCGAAGGTGCCGGCGGCGAACGGCGCCAGCCCGCTGCCAAAGCCGCAGGCGATCAGGTGGGCCGGATGACGCCACAGGAAGGCGAACGGCGGCGGCGGGGATTGCTTGATCTTCACGAAAAGTGATCGTAGCCGCGCCGGGCGATGTCGACCGGCGCGCCGGCGAGCGTCAGGACGGTGAGGTCGCCAGCCTCGCCCGCCGCGATGCGGCCGAGACAGGTCAGCGGCAAGGCCAGCGATTCTGCCAAGGCGAGCACTTGCTCATGGCGTCCGGCCGGCGCGGTGAACAGCAACTCATAGTCGTCGCCGCCGGACAGGTAACAGGTGTCGGCAAAAGTCGGCGCTGGCGGGACGGCGAGATGCAGGGTCGCCGCCATGCCGGATTGTTCGAGAATATGGCCGAGGTCGGCGAGCAGGCCGTCCGAGACATCGATGGTCGCCGTCGCCAGCCCACGCAGCGCCAACCCGAGCGCCACGCGCGGCTGCGGGCGGTGTAGTGCGGCGAGGCAATCGGCAAGTGCCGGTTCTTCCAGCACCGCCCGCCCCTGCAGATGCGCCAGCCCCTGCGCGGCACGACCGGGCTGGCCCGACACCCAGATCTCGTCGCCCGGCGTGGCGCCGGAACGCAGCAGCGCTTGCCCGGCCGGCACCTCGCCGAAGATCGTCACGCAAAAGTTGCGTGGCCCCTTGGTGGTATCACCGCCGATCACGTCGATCCCGAAGGCGTCGGCGCAGGCGAAGAAGCCGTCGGCGAATTGCGCGATCCAGCTTTCGGTCGCTGCCGGCAGGGCCGCCGCCAGCAGGGCCCATTTGGGCTCGGCGCCCATCGCCGCCAGGTCCGAGATATTCACCGCCAGCGTTTTCCAGCCAAGGTCTTGCGGATCGGTATTGGTCAGAAAGTGAGTGCCCGCCACCAGCATGTCGGTGGAAATGACCAGTTCGCAGCCAGCACTCGGACGGATCAGGGCGCCGTCGTCGCCGACGCCGAGCACGGTGTGCCGCGTCGGTCGTTTGAAATATCTGTCGATCAGGGCGAATTCGGACGCCATGCCCGGGCTTATTGCGTCTCGTGGGGCCGTAAGGTAGGGGCCAGCTTGTCGAGCACGCCGTTGACGAACTTGTGACCGTCGGTGCCGCCATAGGACTTGGCCAGTTCGATCGCTTCATTGAGCACGACGCGATACG
>CAYNCH010000225.1:0-3843 GCA_964395815.1 uncultured Methyloversatilis sp. | reverse complement strand
CTCCAGGAGAGACACTCGCGCCACAGGTCGGTCGAGCGATCAAGCTGTGCGCGCTGAGCGGTCCAGGCTGGCCCGATGCTATCGCCACTGCCGCGGGCCAGTCGGCTCTTCAGCAGCGAGAGGGTGGCGCGCAGGGCGATGTGTCCCGCATGGTCGGCCGCAGGCAGCACGAGGCAAAGTGGTCGCAGGTGCAGGTCGAGCGCATTGGAAATCTCCGGCAACAGGTTGTCGTCGGTGGTGACGATCCACAACGTACGCTGGCGGGCGAGCGCTTCGGCAGCCAATGCGGCCAGTGCTGCGACCATGGCGGAGTTCTCGGCAGGCGCCGCGGCTTCCCGAAAAGTCGGCGCTGGCGGGACGGCGCAAAAATGCCCGAGCCAGGCATGCAGCGTAGTGGCGATATCCGGGGCGGAGTCCATGCGTCATTGTAGAGGTCGCTGCCTTCCCGCTGATCGAATCCAAGCCTGGACAAACGACCGGAAAGCCGCCCATTTCGCCGTACCGGCGGCGATTGTCGAGGCGGCGAACGTAGTAAAGTCGCGCATCGTCTGCAACGCCCGGAGGACTGCCCGTGTTTTCCATCATTCAGGCTGCCGGCTGGCCGATCTGGTTCCTGCTGCTGGCTTCCGTTATCGCCGTCGCGCTGATTATCGAGCGCGGCACTGCCCTGCGTCGTTCCAGAATCGTTCCTGCCGGATTGCTGCAAAGCGCCATCGTCGAATACCGCCGCACGGGTGTGACCGAGGATCTGCTCAAGAGGCTCGATGCCCACTCTCCGCTGGGTCGTGTGTTCGCCGCCGGCTTGAGAAATGACCGCAGTTCGCGCGAAGTCATGAAAGAGGCGATCGAGGAGGCGGGCCGTGGGGCTGCGCACGAACTGGAGCGCTTTCTCACCACGCTCGGCACGATCGCCACGACGGCACCCCTGTGGGGCCTGTTCGGGACCATCGTCGGCATGATCGAAATCTTCGGTTCCGCGACGGCCTCCGGCAACAATCCGCAGCAACTGGCCCATGGCATCTCGGTGGCGCTTTACAACACCGGTTTTGGCCTGCTGATCGCGATCCCCAGCCTGATCGCCTATCGCTATTTCCGCGCTTTCGTCGATAGTTGCGTGATCGAGATGGAGCAGCAAGCGCTCAAGCTGGTCGAGCAATTGCACGGGGAGCGCAAGTGAATTTCCAGCGCGGCCGCGTGCGGGAGGAACCGGAGATCAACCTGATCCCGATGATCGATGTGCTGCTGGTGATCCTGATTTTCCTGATGGTTACCACGACGTACTCGAAGTTCTCGGGCCTCGAGATCAATCTGCCCACTGCCGATGCCCAGGAACAGCCGGAAAAGCCCCGCGAGGTCGATGTCGTCGTGACCGCGACAGGCAGCGTGCTGGTGGGCAAGACGCCCGTCACCGGCGGCGTCGAGGCGATCGGCATCGCCCTGCGCCGGGCGGCGGAAGGTGTGCAGGAACCCGTCATCGTCATCAATGCCGACGCGAAGGCGGCCCATCAAAACGTCATTGATGTCATGCAGGCGGCGCGCAATGCCGGCCTGTCGCACATTTCCTTTGCCACCCAGCAGAAGCAGTGAGAAACTGACGCGCCTCTGGCAGGCGCGTGCATTGCAGACTTGGCTGTTATGGCCGATCGGTGCATGCTTTCAGCTCCTTTCAACACTGCGCCGCAGCGCTTATCGCGCCGGCCTGCTGCGCAGTGAACGCTTGCCAGTGCCCGTCATCGTGGTCGGCAACATCGTGGCCGGTGGGGCCGGCAAGACCCCCCTGACGCTTTGGCTGGCCCAGCGGCTGCGCGCATCCGGGCGTTGTCCCGGCATCGTCAGTCGTGGCTACGGCCGAACGGATTCTGTGGTGCGAATAGTCGGCGCCGGCGAGACGGCGGGCGATGTGGATGCTGTAGCTGCGGTGGGCGATGAGCCGCTGCTGCTTGCCCGGCGCAGCGGCTGCCCCGTGGTCGTCGGGAGCGATCGTGTTGCGGCCGGGCGTGCGCTGCTGGCGGCGCATCCCGATTGCGACATGATCCTATGTGATGACGGTCTGCAGCATTACCGTTTGCACCGCGATGTCGAGATTGCGGTTATCGATCGGCGCGGCCTCATGAATGGCTGGCCGCTTCCGGCCGGCCCATTGCGCGAACCTGCGGCGCGGCTGCATACAGTCGATGCGGTCGTACTGCACGACAGCACACTGCAACTGCCGCTGTCCGTGCCGACGTTTCATATGCAGTTACATGGCAAGCATTTCTACCGGCTCGATGCGCCGGATATCCGGACGACCCCCGGCGAACTCGCCCGTCTGCGTCTGCATGCGATTGCCGGCATAGGCGAACCGCAGCGCTTCTTCGATCACCTGTCGGCGCTCGGACTTGCCTTCGAGGTTCATGCCTTCCCTGATCATTACCGTTACACCGAGAGCGATCTTCAACTGGTCGGCGATGCGATCCTGACGACGGAAAAGGACGCGCTAAAATGCACCGGCCTGACGACCCTGCCAATCTGGGTATTACCGGTCGATGCAGTGATCGAGCCCGATCTGGCGGCTTTTATCCTGGAGAGAATCAATGGACCCGCGCCTGCTTGAAATCCTCGTCTGCCCCGTGTGCAAGGGCCCGCTCGACTATCGCAAGCCGGCCTCTGAACTGGTCTGCAAGGCGTGCCGTCTGGCTTTCCCGGTCAAGGACGATATTCCGGTGATGCTCGAAGACGAGGCCAGGCCGCTCGGCCCCGAAGAGCAGTGAGATGAACGTCTGTGCCGGCCGCGGCGCGTAACGTGACCAATCTCCCGGTGTCAGCCCTCACCGGAACTTCCTTTCGCGTCGTCATCCCGGCGCGCTATGCCTCGACCCGGCTGCCGGGCAAGCCGCTTGCCGACATCGCCGGCAAGCCGATGGTCGTGCGGGTATGCGAGGCTGTGCGGGATAGCGGAGCGAGTGAAATCATTGTCGCGACCGATGATGCGCGGGTGCTCGATGCGGTCGTGGGGCATGGCCATGAAGCGATCATGACCCGCGACGACCATGCCTCGGGCACCGATCGCATTGCCGAGGTCGCGCGCCGACGCGGCTGGCATGGTGCGGATATCGTGGTGAATGTCCAGGGTGACGAACCACTGATCGAGTCGGCACTGATCACTGCAGTCGCCCAGGCGCTGGCCGCTGATCCTGCGGCAGCCATCGCGACGGCCGCACATGCCATCGCGGACAGCGATGACTTTTTCAATCCCAATGTCGTGAAGGTCGCAGTGGCGGCCTCAGGACGCGCACTCTATTTCTCCCGTGCGCCGATACCCTGGCATCGCGACGGCTTCGCTGGCGAACGCGACAAGCTTCCGAACGGTTTTGCACCCCGGCGGCATATCGGCATCTATGCCTATCGCACGGAATTCCTGCTGCATTACGGACAACTATCCCCCGCTCCCATCGAACAATGGGAGTCGCTTGAACAGTTGCGTGCCCTCTGGCACGGCTTTCAGATCAACGTCATCGAATGCGCGCATCCGCCCGCACCGGGCGTGGATACACCCGAAGACCTGGAACGCGTGCGCACCTTGTTTGTTGCGCCGCACTAATCAGGGTCGCTATCTTGGGATAGATAAAATCTAGACAGATGGCGTATCGATAGTGCGAATATCAGAAAATTCAAAACAACACTTACTACGAGGAGATGTACGCAATGCGTTTGATTCTATTAGGCCCCCCGGGCGCCGGCAAAGGTACGCAAGCCAATTTCATCAAGGAAAAGTTCGGCATTCCGCAAATCTCGACGGGCGACATGCTGCGTGCGGCCGTCAAGGCCGGCACACCGCTCGGTCTCGAAGCCAAGAAGATCATG
>CAYNCH010000224.1:0-3853 GCA_964395815.1 uncultured Methyloversatilis sp. | reverse complement strand
CGCGCCGAGCGCCTTGAGCAGGCCGATCTCGTTGGTGCGCTCGGTAACAGCGATGGTCATGATGGTGACGATGCCGACGCCGCCGACCAGCAGGGAGATGCCGCCGAGCGCGCCGACCGCCATGGTCAGCACGTTGAGAATCTTCGACAGCGTACGCAGCATGTCTTCCTGCGTCGTCAGCGTGAAATCCTCGCGGCCGTGCCGTCCCGCCAACGCCGACTTTACGCGGTCCGCGATGTCGCGCACGTCGAGGCCTTCGCGATAGCTGACGTTGATGCGCATCAGGCCCTCGCGGTTGTAGAGCTCCAGGGCGCGGGCGGTGGGGATGAACACCGTGTCGTCGAGATCCATGCCGAGGAACTGGCCCTTGGGCGCCATCACCCCGACGATGCGGAACTGCAGGCCGCCGATGCGCAGGCGTTGGCCGAGCGCGTTTTCGCTGCCGAACAGTTCCTGCTTGAGCTTGGGCCCGAGTACGGCGAAGGGGCGGGCATGCTCGAAGGGTTCGTCAGGCAGGAAGCTGCCGCTTTGCACCGCCATGCGGAAAATCTCCGGCACCGCCGGGCCGACACCCTGCACGGTGGTGCGCCGCAGCCGGCCGTTGGCCGCGGCTTCGGAGTTGCCCCAGACGATCGGCGTGATGCCGGTCACGACGGGCAGCCGTGCGAGCGCCCGGGCATCGTCGAGCGTCAGCAGCCGCACGGTGGTCTGCAGGCCGCCGGGCCCGCCGCTCGCCTTGGTCTTGCCCGGCGTGATCTCGATCACGTTGGTGCCGAACTGGGTGAACTCGGCCAACACGAAACGATGCACCCCCTCGCCGATGCTGGTGAGCAGGATCACCGCGGCGATGCCGACGGCGATGCCCAGCAGCGTGAGGAAGCTGCGCAGACGATGCGCCGTCAGGGCGCGCGCCGACAGCGTGAAGAGGTCACGGATCAGCATCAGCGTTTGGCCAGCGCCTGCACCGGATCGAGCCGCGCCGCGCGGTTCGCCGGCAGCACGCCGAACAGCAGACCGGTAGACAACGCCGTGCCGAGTGCGGCGATCACCGCCCAGTCGGGCGGATAGGCGGGCAGCACGGGCAGTGCAGTGCGCAACGCGAATGCCCCCGCCTGCCCCAGCAGGTAGCCGGCGATGGCGCCGGTGCCCGACAGCAGCACCGCCTCGGCGAGGAAGGCGTTGCGGATGGCATTCCCTTCCGCACCGAGCGCCTTGAGCAGGCCGATTTCGCCGGTGCGCTGCGTCACGGCGACGAGCATAACGTTCATCACCAGAATGCCGGCGACGGCCAGGCTGATCGCCGCAATGCCGGCCACGCCGTAGGTCAGCGTGCCGAGGATCCGATCGAAGGTTTCCAGCACGGCATCCTGCGTGATGACGGTCACGTCCTCCTCGCCGTCGTGGCGGGCCTTGAGGATCGCGGCGGCCTGCGTGCGTGCCGCCTCGATCAACACCCGGCCCTTCGCCTCGACAAGGATGCGGAAGAGCGTATTGGTATCGAACATCGCCTGCGCGACAGCCACCGGCAGGATCACCACCTCGTCGGCGTTCATCCCCAGCCCCTGACCGCTTTGCGCCAGCACGCCGATGACGCGCACGCGCCGGTCGCCGATGCGCAGCACCTTGCCGAGCGCCGGCTCGCCGCCGAACAGCTCGTTGCGGATCCTGGCCCCGATCACCGCCACGGCGGCGTTCGGCTCCTCCGCCGGCAGGAAGCGGCCCTGCGCGAGATCCATGCGGCGCAGCTTCAGGTAGTCGGGTGTCGTGCCGACGATGGTGACATCGCGCAGTCGGCCGCCGAACACCGCTTCCGACGTGCCGATGGTGATCGGCGCGACGCGCAGCACCGCCGGCGCACGCGTGACAGCCTGCGCATCCTCGACAGTCAGGTCGCGCGGCGTGCTGGTGACCGCATTCACCGGATTGAAGCCGCCGGTCTCCGAGCGCCCCGGCATGACGATGACGAGGCTGCTGCCGAGAGAGGAAAATTCATTGACCACATAGCGCCGCGCTCCGTCGCCCAGCGCGGTCAGCATCACCACAGCGGCGACACCGATGCTCATCGCCAGCACCATCAGGAAGGTGCGCAGCGGATAGCCGGTCGCGGCGCGCGTGGCGAACCGCAGGGTGTCAGCTGGCTTCATCGGCGATCTTGCGGCCATCCTGCATGACGACACGGCGACCGGCGCGCGCACCGAGCGCAGCGTCGTGAGTCACCATGATCAGCGTGACGCCTCCGGCATTGAGGGTTTCGAGCAGGCGCACCACCTCTTCGCCGGTGGCGCGGTCGAGGTTGCCGGTCGGCTCGTCGGCCAGGAGCACAGCCGGCTGCATGATCGTCGCGCGGGCGATGGCGACACGCTGGCGCTGGCCCCCCGACAGCTGGTCGGGCCGGTGGTCGGCGCGATTGGCGAGGCCGAAGTCCTGCAGGGCCTGCGCGACACGCCGTGCGCGCTCGACAGGTTCGATGCCGGCCAGCATCAGTGGCAGGGCGACATTCTCGGCGGCGGTGAGACGTGGCACGAGATGGAAGCTCTGGAACACGAAGCCGATGCGCTCGCGCCGCACGCGCGCCTGCTCGTCGGCATCGAGCGTGGTCACGTCGCGGTCTTCGAGCCGGTAGATGCCAGCATCCGGGCGGTCGAGCAGGCCGAGCAGGTTGAGCAGCGTGGACTTGCCGGAGCCGGACTGGCCCATCACCGCGACATATTCGCCGGCCGCGATGGCGAGGTCGAGACTCGCCAGGGCATGCACCTGGCTGTCGCCGAGCGTGAAGATGCGCTCGATGCCCGTCAATTCGATGAGCGGCATTTATTTCTTTTCGCTCTCGTCCACGACCCGCGCGCCGGCCTTCACGCCTTCCTTCTCGAGCGAGAGCACGATGCGGTCACCCGCCGCCAGCCCCTCCAGCACTTCCGTGAACTCCCAGTTGGCGAGGCCCGGCTTGATCTGGCGCGCCTCCAGCCGGCCGTCCGCACCGGCCAGCAGGACACGGTTGCCTTCCTGCAGCGCGGCGGTGGGAATGCGCACCACATCCTGGCGTGCTTCGAGCAGGATTTCGACATCCGCACTGTAGCCGACCAGCAGGCCATGCGCTTCCTGCGCGTTACCGAAATCGATCTCGACATCGACGGTACGCGCCTGCTTCTCGACCGCCGTGACGTAGGGCGCAATGCGGCGCACCGTGCCGGCGAAGACGCGGCCGGCATAGGCATCGAGGCGGATGCGCACCGGCTGGCCGGCATGGATCTTCGGCGCGTCGAGTTCGTCCATCGGCGCCTCGACGTAGAGGCAGGAATCGTCGATCAGGTCGATGGCCGGCGGTGTCGGTACGCCGGGCGGCGAAGGCGTCGAATACTCGCCCACCTCGCCGACGATCTTCGCCACCGTGCCGGCAAAGGGCGCGACGATGATCGTCCGTCCCAGGTCGGCGACCGCAGCCGCCACCTGCCGTTCGGCGGTGACGACATCCTTGCCCGCACTGGTGCAGGCGGCGCGCCGCGCGGTGGCGTCGGTGCGCGCGGACTCGGCGCGCGAGGTCGAGATGAAGCCGCGCGCCGCCAGCGCTTCCTGACGACCGGCCTCGCGCTCGGCATTCGCGGCGACGGCGCAAATCTCGGCCGAGCGGCTTTTGGCCGTCGCCAGCTGCGCCTCGGCAACCCGCTGGCGGGCATTCAGGTCCTGATGCCACAGGCGCATCAGGACCTGCCCCTGGGCAACCCGGTCGCCTTCCTTGACGCCGAGATAATCGATGCGGCCGCCGAGGATCGTCGACAACTTGGTGCGCTGGCAGGCCTCGACCGTGCCGGCGCGAGTGTTGGCGAGCGTCGCCTCGACGGTACCGGTCGTCACC
>CAYNCH010000223.1:0-3875 GCA_964395815.1 uncultured Methyloversatilis sp. | reverse complement strand
ACCTACGGCCTCAACGACGTGGTGATCCACCGCCAGCGCATCGACGAATCCGAGGCCGGCGAGGAACAGAAGCGCATCGAGCGTGGCAAGCTCGACGCCCTGCTCGCCTGGTGCGAGACGGCCGAGTGCCGGCGCACGCGGCTGCTCGCCTACTTCGCGGAGGAACGCGCAGGAAGTTGCGGCAACTGCGACACCTGCCTGGAGCCGCCCGAGTTGTGGGACGGCACCGTCGCCGCGCAGAAGGCGATGTCGGCCGTCCTGCGCACCGGCCAGCGTTTCGGCGCCGGGCACCTGATCGACGTGCTGCGCGGCAAGGCCACCGAGCGCATGCAGCAACTCGGCCACGACGCCCTGCCGACCTTCGGCGTCGGCGCCGATCTCGATGAAGCCGACTGGCGCGGCGTCTTCCGCCAACTGCTCTCCGCCGGCCTGCTGCACGCCGACGCGCAGGCCTACGGCGCGCTCAAGCTGACGGATGCCGCGCGCCCGGTGCTGAAAGGTGAGGCGACGCTGCAGCTGCGCCGCCACACGACCCGAAAGTCGGCCCCGACAGGACGGCGCAGAACCTCCGCGACGCCGCCAACAAGCAGCGATCCGGCGCTCTTCGAGGCCCTGCGCGCCTGGCGTGCCGAACAGGCGAAGACGCAGGGCGTGCCCGCCTACGTGATCCTCCACGACAAGACCCTGCACGAACTCGCCGCACGCCGTCCCGCGAGCACCGACGAACTGCTCGACGTCCCCGGCATCGGCCAGGCCAAGGCCGAGCGCTACGGCGCCGGCCTGCTGGAGATCATGCAAGTCGAGACGGCGCGCTCCCTATAATCGCCGCCACACCGTCTTTCCGGCGCCGACTTTCCAGGATACCCATGCACACCGAAACCTTCATCCCCGGCAAGGACGCCGCGCTCGAAACCTCCATCGCCACCCTGCAGCACCGCCTCGCGCAACTCGGCTTCCACATCGAGGAACGTTCGTGGCTCAATCCCGTGGACGGCGTCTGGTCGGTGCATATCCGGGACAAGGACTGCCCGCAGATGTTCACCAACGGCAAGGGCGCGACGCAGCTGGCCTGCCGCGCCAGCGCGCTGGGCGAATTCTTCGAGCGCCTGTCGACACGCTACTTCTGGAACCATCATTACCTCGGCGCGGACATCGCCGCCCGCGACTACGTGCATGACCCGCGCGAACGCTGGTTCGGGGTCCCGGCAGACGGCACATGGCCGGACGGCCTGCTGACGCCCGAGCTGCGCGCCTTCTACGACCCGGACGGCGAAGTCGAAGCCGCCGCGTTGGTCGACTTCAACTCCGGCAACGCCGAACGCGGCATCTGCGCACTGCCCTACGTGCGCCAGAAGGACGGCACGACGGTCTGGTTCCCGGTCAACATCATCGGCAACCTGTATGTAAGCAACGGCATGTCGGCCGGCAACACGCCCACCGAGGCGCGCACGCAGGCGCTGTCCGAGATCTTCGAGCGCCACGTCAAGTTCCGCGTCATCGCCGAAGGACTGTGCCTGCCCGAAGTCCCGGAGGACGTCATCGCCCGCTATCCGCGCATCGCCGCCGGCATCGCCGGGCTACGCGCGGCCGGCTTCGGCATCCTCGTGCGCGACGCATCGCTCGGCGGCGAGTACCCGGTGATGAACGTCACCCTGCTCAACCCGCGCGACCAGGGCTGCTACGCCAGCTTCGGCGCCCATCCGCGCTTCGAGGTCGCCCTCGAACGCGCCCTCACCGAGTTGCTGCAGGGCCGGGCGCTCGACGCGCTCGACGGCTTCCCCCCGCCCGGCTTCGACCTCGACGAGGTAGCCAGCGCCCCCAACCTCGAAATCCACTTCGTCGATTCGAGCGGCATCCTGCATTGGAACTTCCTCGGCGATGTGCCCGACTTTCCCTTCCGCGACTGGGACTTCAGCACGCCGGACACCGCCACCGACCACGACTGCGCATGGCTCATCGAGCGCATCCATGCGCTCGGCCACGAGGTGCACATTGCCGACTTCGACCGCCTCGGCGTCTATGCCTGCCGCATCCTCGTGCCGGGCATGTCGGAGATCTACCCGGTCGAGGACCTGGCCTGGGAAAACAACAGCGTCGGCAACGCCCTGCGCGCACCCATCCTGAACCTGCCGGACCTCGACGACGACGCCTGCGGCGACCTGCTCGACGCACTCAACGAGAGCGGCGTCGACGACCAGAAGCTCGTCCGCGCCCTGATCGGCCTCGTCGCCGACCCCGGCACGCTGTGGGAAGACCTGCGCGTCGGCGAACTCAAGACCCTGCTGGCGCTCGCCTGCGGCGACGACGCAGCGACGGCCGAAGGCCTCGACTGGATCGCCCACTTCGCGCAGATCAATCCGGAACGCGGCCGCATCTATCGCTGCATCGATGCCTTGCGGCGGCTCGACGAAATCGAACGGGGCGACGCCTGCCGCGACGCGCTGGAACTGCTGCACGGGGCCGCCACCGTCGCCGCGGCCGAAGCGCTGCTCGAAGGCAGCCAGCGCTTCTTCGGCATCGCGGCGCCCGGCCTGTCGCTGCAGGGCTGCGGCGCCCACCAGCGCCTGCTCGCCGCCTACGAGAAGCAACGCATCGGCTAGCCGGCGAATCCATATCATTGACAGTCTCCGACGGAGAGCGTTATTCTCCATCGAACATAACGCAAAGCACTGCCTTCATGACGAACCCACCCCGGCCGCGTCTGCGCATCCTGCTCGGAGCCGATATCGCCATCGGCCCGGGCAAGGCCGACCTGCTCGACGCCATCGCGCGCAGCGGATCGATCTCTGCTGCCGCACGCGAAATGGGCATGTCGTACCGACGAGCCTGGGTGCTCGTCGACACGATGAACCGCTGTTTCCGCGAGCCTCTCGTCGTCACTGTCAAAGGCGGTAGCAGTGGCGGCGGCGCCCAGGTCACCGAATTCGGCCTGGACATTCTCTCCCGCTACCGCGCCATGGAACTGACTGCCGCCGCGGCCGTTGCCAACGAAATGCGCGACTTCACCCGGCTGCTCGCCACCGCCGCCTGATCATCACGTTTCCGTGCCACGAATTTGATTCGCATTCCGTTATATATATTCATATACATCGTATTCATTCACCGTCAGCTCCGGAGACCACGCATGAAAACATTCCAACCACTACTTCTTTGCCTGACTGCCCTCACCTTGCCCGCACACGCCGGCGAAGTCGCTGTCGCCGTCGCTGCAAACTTCACCGCTCCCATGAAGATAATCGCCACCGAATTCGAGCGTGATACGGGCCACAAGGCCCTGCCCTCGTTCGGCTCGACCGGCAAGTTCTATGCACAGATCAGGAACGGCGCCCCTTTCGATGTCTTTCTCGCCGCCGACGACAAGACGCCGGCGCGTCTCGACAGCGAAGGGGCGACGGTCGCCGCCAGCCGCTTCACCTACGCCATCGGCCGTCTGGTCCTCTGGTCTACTGATGAAAAAGCAGTGGACGAAAAAGGTGAGGTGCTGAAGCATGGCGCGTTCGCCAACATCGCGCTCGCCAATCCGAAGCTGGCGCCCTACGGCACGGCCGCCCTCGAAACGCTCACCGCCCTCAAGCTGGCCGACGCACTGCAGCCGAAGTTCGTCCTGGGCGAGAACATCGGTCAGACCCATCAGTTCGTCGCCAGCGGCAACGCCGCGTTGGGCTTCGTGGCGCTCTCGCAGGTGATGAAGGAAGGCAAACTCGTCGGCGGCTCGGCCTGGATCGTCCCGCCCGACCTCTACGCGCCGATCCGGCAGGATGCCGTGATCCTCGCGCGCGGCCGCGATGCGGTCGAGCACCGGCCGGCACGCGACGCCGGCGAAGATCTCCTCGAGCAGCGGCTTGAGTTCTGCCTTCCACGAGACGCGCACCGAA
>CAYNCH010000222.1:0-3880 GCA_964395815.1 uncultured Methyloversatilis sp. | reverse complement strand
GGCCGTCAGCGCAAAGCCGTGCAGAAAGTCGGCGCTGGCGAGACGGCGCCCTCCCGGCTTTTGCAACTCGGCCAAGCGCAGTGCGCCCGTTCCGCAAGCGACGGTGATGCCCTCCGGCGCGACGGCGAGGATTTCACCCGGCTGACCGGCGCCGGCGGCCAGCTCGGCACGCCAGAGCTTGAGTGTCGCCTCGCCCAGAGACGCCGTGCAACCGGGAAACGGATCGAAGGCGCGGATGCGCCGCTCGATCTCGGACGCCGATCGTCGCCAGTCGATGGCCGCCTCGGCTTTGCCGATCTTGGCGGCGTAGGTAACGCCCTCCGCCGGCTGGGCCGCCGGCGTTAGGCGGTCGAGCTGGCGCAGCGCCGTCACGATCAGCTTCCCGCCCATTGCGGCGAGCCGGTCGTGCAATGTCCCCGCCGTCTCGCCGGCGCCGACTTTTGTCGTTTCGGCGAGCAGCATCGGCCCGGTGTCGAGGCCGGCGTCCATCTGCATGATGGTCACGCCGGTTTCGGCATCGCCGGCCTCGATGCAGCGCTGGATCGGCGCCGCCCCGCGCCAGCGCGGCAGCAGCGAGGCGTGGATGTTGAGGCAGCCGCCCGGTTTACGTTGCGGAATGTCGAGCACCGCCTGCGGCAGAATCAGGCCGTAGGCGGCGACCACCAGCACATCCGGGGCCGCATCGATCAGCGGTGCATGCGTCGCCGGATCGCGCAGCTTTTCGGGCTGATGGACGGGAATCCCGTGCGCCAGCGCCACCTGTTTGACCGGGCTCATCACGAGCTTCTGGCCGCGACCGGCAGGACGGTCGGGCTGGCTCAATACGAGCGGAATGCCGAAGCCGGCGTCGATCAGCGCACGCAGGGCGACCGCAGCGAATTCCGGCGTGCCGGCGAAGGCGACTTTCACAATCAGGCCGTGATCCTGGCCTGCTTGGCAAGCTTGGCCTTGATGCGGTTGAGCTTCAGACTGGAGAGATATTCGACGAACACCTTGCCGTCGAGATGGTCGATTTCGTGCTGCAGGCAGATGGCCAGCAGGCCGTCGGCCTCGATCTCGAAAGGCGCGCCGTCGCGATTCAGCGCACGCACCTTGACCCGCTCGCTGCGCTTGACGGTTTCGTAGATGCCGGGAACCGAGAGACAGCCCTCCTCGCCGACATGCTCACCCGTACGCGCCAGGATTTCCGGGTTGATGAAGACCATGGGCTGTGACTTGTCCTCGGAAACATCGAGCACCAGCACACGCTTGTGCACATTGACCTGCGTGGCCGCCAGCCCGATGCCCGGCGCCTCGTACATGGTTTCCAGCATGTCGGCCGCGAGCTTGCGGAGGCTGGCATCGACAGTCGCCACGGGTTTGGCCACCGTGTGCAGACGGGGATCGGGATATCGCAATATCGGCAACAAAGCCATGAAAGACGCCTTTAACGGGTTGATGCATGCGAAATTTGGGGGCAGAATCCGATGCAGTTGCCATCTGGCGCCCGGAGTCCTTGCATGCGGAACATTATATTCGCGCTCGTTTTCGGTTTTTCAACCGCCGCGCTCGCCCAGGCCGGACAGCCCATCGAATTGGCGCCGGATGCCCCCGACCGTCATACGGTCGTGCAAGGCGACACCCTGTGGGGCATCGCCGCGAAGTTTCTCAAGGATCCCTTCCGCTGGCCCGAAATCTGGAAGATGAATGCGGGCGAGGTGAAAAACCCGCACCGCATTTACCCCGGCCAGGTCGTCCTCCTCGACCGCAACGGACCAAGCCTGCGGCTCGGCAATGTGGTAAAGCTCTCGCCCCAGATCCGTTCGGAAGTGCCGCCGCAGGAAATTCCGTCGATTTCACCGCAGGCGATCGAGCCCTTCCTCGCCCAGCCCCTGGTGATCGAGCAGAACAGACTGGAAAATGCCCCGCGCATCGTCGCCCTCCAGGAAAACCGTGTTTTCAGCGGCAACGGCGATAGCGTCTACGCCAGTGGCGTCGACCCCAAGGTTGCCCAATGGCAGGTGTACAAGCCCGGCCGGCCGCTGATCGACCCGGACAGCGGCGAAGCGCTCGGCATCGAAGCCATCTATCTGGGCAATGCACGGATCAGCGGACCGACGGCGCAGGGCGTGACGCCGCTCACCATCGTCAGCGTCCGCCAGGAGATCGGTCGGGGCGACCAGCTCGTGCCCGCCAGCCGGCCGGAAATCCTGAGCTACATGCCACACCCGCCGTCCCAGCCGGTGGAAGGTCGCGTGCTCAAGCTGTACGACGGCGTCGGCGTCGGCGGCCGCAATTCGATCGTCGCCCTTTCCCGCGGCAAGAAGGATGGTCTCGAAATGGGTCACGTGCTGGCCCTCTACAGTGCCAGCAGGACCGTCACCAACCGCTTTGGCGATGGCCAGCCGCAAACTCACGCACTTCCCGAAGAACGTTACGGCCTGATGTTCGTCTTCCGCGTTTTCGACCGCGTGTCCTATGCCCTGATCACCGATGCGGCACACCCCGTGGCGGCGGGCGATCGTTTCCGTCAGCCCTGATTCTTGGCTAGCGAACTGGCCGCCTGGATCAGGCTGACCCTGATCCCCGGCATCGGCGGCGAATCCCGGCGACAACTGCTCAAGGCCTTCGGCGATCCGGAGGCCATCTTCGCCGCATCGCCAGCGGCGCTGCGCAGCGTGCTGGGGGGCGGCGTGGCCGAACGCCTGCTGGCGCACGACTGCCGGATCGGCATCGACACCACTCTGGCCTGGGTGGCAGAGTCCGGCAACCACCTCCTGACGCTAGCCGACAGCAGCTACCCGCAGGCCCTGCTGACTGCGGACGATCCGCCGGTGCTGCTCTACGCGAAGGGCGACATCGCGCTACTCAACCGGCCGGCCTTCGCCATCGTCGGCAGCCGCAACGCGACGAAACAGGGCGAAGCGAATGCGGAAGCCTTCGCCGCCGCACTGGCCGCGGCGGGATTGACAATCGTCAGCGGCCTCGCCGCCGGCATCGATGCCGCCGCGCATCGCGGCGCGCTAGCGGAAGCCGCCTCGACCATCGCCGTGATCGGCACCGGTATCGACCGCATCTACCCCGCCCGCAACGAAGCACTGGCACGCGATATCGCCGGCCGTGGCTGCCTCATCAGCGAATTTCCCCTCGGTACGCCGCCCATCGCCGCCAACTTTCCGCGCCGCAACCGCCTGATCGCCGGCATGGCGCGTGGCTGCCTGGTCGTCGAAGCGGCCCGGCAGAGCGGTTCGCTGATCACCGCCCGCCTGGCCGCCGAGGCCGGCCGCGAAGTCTTCGCCATCCCGGGATCGATCCACTCACCGCAATCAAAAGGTTGCCACGCCCTGATCAAGCAGGGCGCCAAGCTGGTCGAGGCTGCGCAGGACATCCTCGAAGAGTTGCGCTGGGAAGCGGTCACCAACCCTGCCACGCTCCCGGCGGTACCCGAAGTGGAAACCGATCCGGTGCTCGTCGCGCTGGGTCGCGACCCCTGCGATCTCGATACGCTGGCGGCCCGTACCGGGCTGGCGGCGGATGCCCTGCTAGCGCAGTTGCTGCCGCTGGAACTGGACGGCCGGGTCGCCCAGTTGCCGGGGGGTCGCTACCAGCGGCTGAATTGACCCAACTTGCACGCGGGCGGCAAGGGCGCTTAATATCCGCCCCCTCATCACGGGTCCATTATGAGCAAACAACTGATCATCGCCGAGAAACCGTCGGTCGCCCAGGACATCGCCCGGGCGCTGGGTGGCTCCGGCGAAAAATTCGAGCGTGAAGGCGACTATTTCGAGAGCGAGCACTATGTGCTGAGTTCGGCCGTCGGCCATCTGCTCGAACTCGCGGTGCCCGAGGACTACGAGGTCAAGCGCGGCAAGTGGACATTCACCCACCTGCCGGTGATCCC
>CAYNCH010000221.1:0-3881 GCA_964395815.1 uncultured Methyloversatilis sp. | reverse complement strand
GGCATATCTGCATCGGCTGCCGCTACTGCATGATGGCCTGCCCCTACAAGGCCCGTTCGCTGGTACACCAGCCGCTGACCGAACAGAACCCGGAAGTGCCGCGTGGTCAGGGCTGTGTCGAATCCTGCACCTTCTGCGTTCAGCGCGTCGACAAGGGCATGAAACCCGCCTGCGTCGAGGCCTGTCCGGAAGGCGCCATGCTGTTCGGCGACCTCAACGACCCGAACAGCGACATCGCGAAACGCGTCGCGAGCGAGGCCACCACGCTGGTCCGCGCCGACCTCAAGCTCAACCAGGGTGTGCGTTACCAGGGAATTTGACGACCATGCAACTCGAAAAGAACCCGCAGGCGGAAGAACGCAACTTCTACATCCTTGCCATCATCGGCGGTCTTGTTTCCGCGGTCGGCCTTGCAGCCGCGCTGCACATGGAGCATTACGGCCACGTTGTGACCGGCATGAACAACCAGGTGGTCTGGGGCCTGCCGCACGTCTTTGCGATCTTCCTGATCGTCGCCGCCTCAGGCGTCCTCAACGTTGCCTCGATCGGCTCGGTCTTCGGCAAGGTCATGTACAAGCCGCGCGCCCCCCTGTCGGGCCTGCTGGCGCTGTCCATGCTCGCTGCCGGCCTAGCCGTGATCATGCTCGACCTGGGTCGCGCCGACCGTCTGATTGTCGCCATGACGCACTTCAACCCCACCTCGGTGTTTGGCTGGAACGTCATTCTCTATCCGGGCTTTTTCGCCATCGTCGGCATCTACTTGTGGACGCTGATGGATCGCAAGATGAACCCCTACTACAAGACGGCTGGCCTCGCGGCTTTCATTTGGCGTCTGCTGCTGACCACCGGTACGGGCTCGATCTTCGGCTTTCTCGTCGCCCGCCAGGCGTATCAGTCCGCCGTTATCGCCCCGATGTTCATCATCATGTCCTTCGCCTGGGGACTGGCCGTGTTCATGATCGTGCAGAAGACCATGTTCGCCTGGAACGGCATGACGCTACACCCGGAAATCCGCCAGCGCATGAAAAACCTGCTCGGCACCTTCGTCGCCGCTGTGTTCTATTTCGTCTTCATCTACCACCTGACCAATCTCTATTTCGCCAAGCAGGCGGCATTCGAGCAATTCATCCTGCTCTCCGGCGGCATTTTCCCGACCTTGTTCTGGGGCGGCTGGTTGTTCCTCGGCACCATTGTGCCCCTGCTGCTGCTCTATACCGATCTGGAAAAGATCCGCGGTTCGGTCTTCATGGCCGCCTCGCTGGTGATCGTCGGCGCCTTCAGCCTGCTCTACGTCTTCATCATCGGCGGCCAGGTTTATCCGCTGGAAATCTTCCCCGGCATGGAAACCACGAGCACGTTCTTCGATGGCAAGATCGACAGCTATTCGCCGCACTGGCCCGAGATCCTGCTGGCCTTCGGCGGTATCGGCATCGCCTTCACCATGGTGATAGTGGGTGTGCGCGTTCTCAAGTTCCTGCCGCAGGACGACATCAGCAAGCTCAAGTCGGCCGACGGGCACATGCTCGACTAAACCTGCATGGCGGCGGGGCACCCGGTGCCCCGGACGTCATGCATAGCGTTCCCATGCATCGCTTCCTCGTTTCCGCCGCCCACAAATCCTCCGGCAAGACCACGGTCAGCATCGGCCTTGCGGCCGCCCTGAAAGCTCGTGGTCTAGTGGTGCAGCCCTTCAAAAAAGGGCCCGACTATATCGACCCGCTATGGCTCGGCCTCGCCGCGGGTCGTAGTTGCCGTAACCTCGATTTCTTTCTGTCGTCCCACGACGAGATTCGCAGCCAGTTTGCCCGGGGCCATGATGCGGACGTCTGTCTGGTCGAAGGCAACAAGGGTCTCTACGATGGGCTCGCGCTCGACGGGGCCAACAGCAATGCCGCACTGGCGCGCCTCCTGTCCCTGCCGGTCATCCTCGTTATCGACGCACGCGGCATGACGCGGGGCATCGCCCCGCTGATCCTCGGTTACCAGGCCTTCGAACGCGACATCCGCATCGCCGGGATCATTCTCAACCGCCTGGGCGGCAGCCGGCATGAAGCGAAGCTGCGAGCCGTCATCGAACACTACACCGACGTCCCGGTGGTGGGAGCTGTCCATGAGGACGCGCATCTCGCACTCGTCGAGCGACATCTTGGCCTGATGCCGGCCAACGAGGCGGCCGGTGCCGAACAGTTGATCGCCGGCATCTCCGCACGGATCGCACGGCAGGTCGATCTTGACCGGCTACTTGCCATTACCGCTACCGCCAGCGTCCTTGCTCCGCCGCCACTGGCAGAGATTTCCGCCGGTCCGCCTCTGCGGGTCGCCATCGCCCAGGATGCCGCATTTGGTTTTTATTATGGCGATGACCTCGATGCCCTGGTGCAGGCGGGTGCCGAACTCGTACCGTTCGATACCTTGCACGATCCACAACTGCCGCCCTGCGACGCGCTCTTCATTGGCGGTGGTTTTCCCGAGTCCTTCCTCAACGAACTGGCGGGGAATACCCGTCTGCGCACGGAGATCAAGGCCGCCATCGCCGCGGGCCTCCCGACCTATGCAGAATGCGGCGGCCTGATGTATCTCTCCCGCAGCATCACCTGGAATGGGCGCCGGCAGCCGATGGTCGGCAGCATCGAGGCTGAAGTCGTCATGCATGAAAAGCCGGTAGGGCGCGGCTATGTGATTCTCGAACCTACCTCCGCTCATCCCTGGTGTCCGAATACCCCCCGCGGGGCGGATCCATGCCGTCCGGCCACTACCGACTTTTCCGCACCGATCCATGCCCACGAATTCCACTATTCGGAGCTGCGCGGCCTGCCGGAGAATACATCTTTCGCCTACACCGTCAGGCGCGGCCATGGTATCGACGGAATGCATGACGGCATCATCCAACAAAACCTGCTCGCCTCCTATACCCACCTGCGTGGTGTACCGGGATGCAATTGGCCGTCGCAATTCGTACAATTCGCCCGGGCATGCCACGCCAGCGGCACTGTCCGTCACACACAGGAGACTCCCCCATGTTCCATCTGACCCCCGCAGCCGCCGAGCAGATCATGCAAGCCGCAGCCGCCCACAACGACGGCGACACAGCGCCCTGTCTGCGCGTTGCCGCCAAGCTCGAGGATGGCGAAATCGCCTATGGCATGGGGTTCGACGAGGAGCGCGAGAATGACGCCGTGCTCGAGGTCGAGGGCATCACGCTGCTGATCGCCCCCCCCAGCCAGGCACTCCTGGCTGGCGCCATGCTCGATTTCGTCGAGTTGCGTCCCGGCGAATTCCAGTTCATCTTCATCAACCCGAACGACCCGCCTGCCGCATCCGGCGGCTGTGCCAGTCGCAGTAGCGGATGCGGCTCATGCGGCGGCGGTAGCACCGGAGGCTGCAACTGACATGACTTACGAACTGCTTCCGCACGACTATCCCACGCGCGGTCCGGCCGTGCCCGGCACCGTCTATCTGGTCGGCGCCGGCCCTGGCGATCCCGAGTTGCTGACCCTGCGCGCCCTGCGCATCATCGGCGAGGCCGACGTGCTCGTCTATGACCACCTCGTGTCGCAGCCGATCCTCGACCTCGCCAGACCCGATGCCGAACACCTGTACGCAGGCAAGGAGCGCGGCAACCACAGCGTGCCGCAGGACGATCTCAACCTCCTGCTCGTCAAGCTCGCGCAGCAACACAAGCGCGTCGTACGCCTGAAGGGTGGGGATCCCTACACCTTCGGGCGCGGCGGCGAGGAAGTCGAAACCCTCAAGGAGCATGGCGTCCCCTTCGAGGTCATCCCCGGCATCACGGCCGCCGCCGGCGTCGCCGCCTTCGCCGGCATCCCGCTCACGCACCGCAACTACGCCCAGGCCTGCGTCTTCGTCACCGGCCATCTCAA
>CAYNCH010000220.1:0-3914 GCA_964395815.1 uncultured Methyloversatilis sp. | reverse complement strand
CCGCGCCAGGTCGCCATGTGGCTGGCCCGCGACCTGACGCCCCACAGCCTGCCCGAGATTGGCGATGCCTTCGGCGGCCGTGACCACACGACCGTGTTGCATGCCTGCCGGACGATTACCGATCTGCGCACGAAGGAAACCCAGCTCAATCATGATTTGCTGGTACTTTCGCAAACCATCAAGGGCTGATGAAGCGAACCATGAACAAACCCATGAATTTCCTCTGGACGGATTGTGCACAAGTCGCCCGAAATGAAGCGGACGGAAAATGGCCCACTTTTGTCCACAGTCACCCCCCAGCGTTATCCATTGCCTTACTCATAAGACAAGGCTTTGTTCAATAATGAGATTTTTCTGTTCCCCCCAGAATCCTTCGCCCTTCATCATCATCATGAGGAGTTTTTAAGATGCTCCTATTCAAAGGACCCCGAGATCAGTTTCTGACCCCGCTGCAGGCCGTATGCGGAATTGTCGAAAAGCGGCATACCCTGCCGATCCTTTCGAACGTGCTGATCGAGAAATCCGGCGAACGCCTGACCCTGCTGGCGACCGACATCGAAATGCAGATCCGTACCCTGACGCCTTCAAGCGGCAGCGAACAGGTTGCCATTACCGTAGCGGCACGCAAGCTGCAGGACATCCTGCGCTCATTGCCGGACAGCGCGGAAGTCAGCCTGAATCTCGACGAACGACGCTTGCAGCTGAAGGCCGGCAAAAGCCGTTTCAACTTGCAAACCCTGCCGGCCGAGGATTTCCCGCGCATGGCGGAGGCGACAGGAAAAAGCGCGACGCTGAAGCTTACGCAGAAGCAGTTCAAGCGCCTGCTCGGTCTGGTGCAATACGCCATGGCGCAACAGGACATTCGCTATTACCTGAATGGTCTGCTGCTGGTGGTCAATCAGGGCGAATTGCGCCTGGTGGCCACCGACGGACATCGCCTAGCGTTCGCGAGTGAAAGCATTAACGGTATCGAGGGCGCCAGCGAGGCGCGCATCGAGGCGATTCTGCCGCGCAAGACGGTGCTGGAACTGTCGCGCCAGCTGGCCGACAACGATGAAGCGCTGGAAATCGTGCTGTCGCCGACTCAGGCGCGGTTCAGCTTCGGCAATGTCGAATTCGTCAGCAAGCTGATCGACGGCAAGTTTCCCGATTACGAGCGGGTTATCCCGCAGAACCAGACCAAGGTCATTGGCCTTGAGCGCGGAATGCTTCAGCATTCCCTGCAGCGTGCTGCGATTCTCACGAACGAAAAGTTCCGTGGCGTACGTTTGGTCCTTGCGCCGGGCAGCCTGAAAATTCTGTCGACCAACGCCGAAAACGAGGAAGCCCAGGAAGAAATCGAGATCGAGTATTCCGGCGAGGAGCTCGACGTCGGCTTCAACGTCAACTACCTGCTCGACGTGCTGAATAACGTCGCTGCCGACCGTATCGAGATCCGGCTCGCCGACAGCAATTCCAGCGCGCTGATGATGCTGCCGGACAATACCCGTTTCAAATATGTCGTGATGCCGATGCGTATCTGACGCACCTGATGGAAAACCCATGACCGATAACACACAGGCCCCGCTGGACGGCGGCTACAACGAAGATTCGATCCAGCAGCTCGAAGGCCTGGAAGCCGTACGCAAGCGGCCCGGCATGTACATCGGCGACACCTCCGATGGCACCGGCCTGCACCACATGGTGTTCGAAGTCGTGGATAACGCCATCGACGAGGCATTGGCCGGTCATTGCGACGATATCGTCATTACCATCCATACCGACAACTCGATTTCGGTAACCGATAACGGCCGCGGCATTCCGGTCGGGGTCAAGCTCGATGACAAGCACGAGCCGAAGCGCTCGGCCGCCGAAATCGCGCTCACCGGCCTGCATGCCGGCGGCAAGTTCAACCAGAACTCCTACAAGGTCTCGGGCGGCCTGCACGGCGTTGGTGTCTCCTGCGTCAATGCCCTGTCCAAGTGGCTGAGGCTGATCATCCGCCGCGACGGCAAGAAGCATTTCATCGAGTTCAATCGCGGCCATGCCGTGGATCGTGTCATCGAGAAGCACAATGGCATCGAGATCTCGCCGCTGCGGATCGTCGGCGAAACGAAAAACCGTGGCACCGAGGTGCATTTCCTTGCAGATGAGGAGATCTTCGGCACGGTCGAATTTCACTACGACATCCTCGCCAAGCGCCTGCGCGAACTGTCTTTCCTCAACAACGGCGTCAAGATCAAGCTGATCGACCAGCGCAACGGCAAGGAAGAGGATTTCGCCTTTTCCGGCGGCGTCCGGGGCTTTGTCGAATACATCAACCGCAACAAGACCGTGCTGCATCCCTCGGTTTTTCATGCCACCGGCGAAGCGGGACTGATCACCGTCGAGGTGGCGATGCAATGGAACGATTCCTATGCGGAGCAGGTGCTCTGCTTCACCAACAACATCCCGCAGGCCGATGGCGGAACGCACCTCACCGGGTTGCGTACGGCGATGACGCGCGTCATCAACAAGTACATCGAGGAAAACGAGATTGCCAAGAAGGCCAAGGTCGATATTTCCGGCGATGACATGCGTGAAGGCCTTGCCTGCGTGCTGTCGGTGAAGATGCCCGACCCCAAGTTCGCGTCGCAAACCAAGATGAAACTGGTCTCCTCGGAAGCGCAACCGGCGGTTCAGGAAGTCGTGGCGACAAAGCTCGCCGAGTTCCTGCTCGAAAAACCCGGCGATGCCAAGGTCATCACGGGCAAGATCGTCGAAGCGGCCCGTGCCCGCGAAGCCGCGCGCAAGGCCCGCGAGATGACGCGGCGCAAGGGCGTGCTCGACAACATCGGCCTGCCCGGCAAGCTGGCCGATTGCCAGGAGAAGGACCCGGCGCTCTGCGAGCTCTACATCGTCGAGGGCGATTCCGCCGGCGGCTCCGCCAAGCAGGGCCGCGACCGCAAGTTCCAGGCGATCCTGCCGCTGCGCGGCAAGGTGCTCAACGTCGAGAAGGCGCGCATCGACAAGGTGATCTCCTCCGAACAGATCGTCACCCTGCTCACCGCGCTCGGCTGCGGCTTCGGCAAGGAAGACTACAAGCCGGAGAAGCTGCGCTACCACCGCATCATCATCATGACCGACGCGGACGTGGACGGCGCGCACATCCGCACCCTGCTGCTAACCTTCTTCTACCGCCAGATGCCCGAGCTGGTCGAGGGCGGCCACATCTACATCGCCCAGCCGCCGCTCTACAAGATCAAGCACGGCAAGAGCGAGCGCTACATCAAGGATGATCAGGAACTGAACCAGCACCTGCTGTCGCTGGCGCTAGACGGAGCGATGCTGACGCCCCAAAGCGGCGCTGTACCTATCGAAGGTGCCGCCCTGGAGGAACTGGCGAAGAGCTACCTGACTTCCGAAGCCATCATTCGTCGCCTGGCCGATTTCATCGATGCCGATGCGCTGCATGCCTTGATCGCACACGATATCGTGCTCGACCTGTCCGACGAGACGGCATCCCAGCGCAGTGCAGCCGCCCTGCAGGCCGTGCTGTCCGGTGGACTCACGCTGCAAGCGGCGTATGAAGAAAGAACCGAAAGCTGGCGCCTGCATCTCGCCAAGATGCGTCATGGCAACCGGCGCATTTCCGTCATCGACGAGGACTTCCTGCATTCGGGCGACTATGCCCAGTTGCGCAAGACCGCACAACTACTGTCGGGACTGGTCGGTAGCGATGCCGTGATCCGGCGCGGCGAAAAATCGCAACCCGTCGGCAGCTTCGCCGAGGCGATGCGCTGGCTACTCGGCGAAGTCGAGCGCAATCTCGGCAAGCAGCGCTACAAGGGACTGGGCGAAATGAACCCCGAACAGCTCTGGGAAACCACGATGGACCCGTCGGTGCGCCGCCTGCTCAAGGTGCAGATCGAGGACGCCATCGCCGCCGACGAGAT
>CAYNCH010000219.1:0-3915 GCA_964395815.1 uncultured Methyloversatilis sp. | reverse complement strand
TGCACCTACGCCTGATTTCGAGTCAGGTACATTCGACCACTCTGCCACCTCTCCGAGCGGCGGATTATAACCAAGCCTTTGCCGCATGGCACAATGCGGGCTCACCCACTGCAGGACAAGCCGATGTTTCGGTTCCTCCGGCTGCTGTGCGGCCTCTTTCTGCTGGCACTTGCCCTGCTGGCCGGTTGTACCCGTCTGGACCCGCCCGGTCCTGACCAGCCACTGGTGGTCGGCCTGCCGACCGATCCGGTGTTTCAGCAGGCATCGCCCCATGCCGAAGGCATGGAAGGCTTCAGCCGCGACCTGACCGATCTGTTTGCCAAGAGCCTGAATCTGGAAATCCGCTATGTCAGCGCTTCTGACCATCGGGCATTGCTCAAGCTGGTACAGGACGGCCAGGTGCATTTCGCTGCGGCATTGCCTGCACAGAGCGTGGACGACAAGGCGCTGCGTACCACACCGATGCTGCGCGAGACGCAGCAGATCGTGGTCCAGCACACCAGCGCTCTGCCGCTGGACTCGCCTGAAAAGCTGGCCGGCCGGGAAATTTCGCTGTTACCGGGCGCACCGCAGGCCAAGGTGCTGCAGTCGCTGGGCATCGATCCTCCGCCAGTCATCGTCGAGCGTAACCATATCGACGAAATCGAATTGCTCGCCGGCGTCGCGCGCCGGCGCTTCGATCTGGCGGCGACCGACGACCTGCACTTCACGGTGGCCGCCAACCTCTATCCCGATCTCGATATCGCATTCAAGTTGCCGGAAAAACTCGCCTACGTCTGGGTCTTCAATGCCACGCAGGAACCGTTGCGCGAAAAGGCCGCGCAATTCATCAGCGCAGCGACGCAGGACGGCACGCTGCGACGCCTGGAAGAGCGTTACTTCGGGCACATCCGCCGCCTCGATGCACGCGACATCGAAGTCTTTCTCGAACATGTACGCACGCGATTACCCAACTACCGGTACGATTTTCACGACGCTCAGGAAATCACGGGCATCGACTGGCGATTGCTGGCGGCCCTGGCCTATCAGGAATCCAAGTGGGATCCGCTCGCCACGTCTTTCACCAGCGTGCGCGGCATGATGATGCTGACCGAAGATACCGCCGACCGGCTGGGGGTGACCAACCGTCTCGATGCCCAGCAGAGCATCCGTGCCGGGGCGAAATACCTGACGATGCTAATGGACGAACTGCCGCCCGAGATCGGCCAGCCCGACCGTCTCTGGTTCGCGCTCGCAGCCTACAACCTGGGCATGGGCCATCTGCGCGGGGCACGCGCTTTTGCGCCGGGACTGAAGCGCGATCCCAACTCCTGGGCGGACATGAAGCAGGTGCTGCCGTTGATGTCGCGGCCGGAGTATTACGAACGCCTGAAAAGCGGCCGGGCGCGCGGCGGCGAGGCCGTCATCCTCGTCGAGAACGTACGCAATTACTTCGACATATTGTCGCGCTTCGAGCCGGTCTGGAAACCGCCCAGTCTCGCCAAGGCGAAACCGATCACCAAAGCGAAGAAGCAGAAACCGGGCAACCGCTCGCGTCAGCGCGCGCCAAGCACTTCGACACCGCCCATGTAGGCCCGCAACGCCTCCGGCACGACGATGCTGCCGTGCTGGCGCTGGTTGTTTTCGAGCACCGCCACCAGTGTCCGGCCGATCGCGAGACCGGACCCATTCAGGGTATGCACAGGGCGCGGCTTGCCGCCTTTATCCCGGCAACGCGCCTGCATCCTCCTGGCCTGGAAGGCCTCGAAATTGGAGCAGGAGGAAATCTCGCGATAGGTATTCTGCGCCGGCAGCCAGACTTCGAGATCGTAGGTCTTGGCGGCCGAGAAGCCCATGTCGCCGGCGCACAGGGCCATCTTGCGGTAGGGCAGGCCGAGCCTTTGCAGGATGGTCTCGGCATGGCCGGTCAGTTGCTCCAGCGCCTCCCAGGACATTTCCGGCGGCACGATCTGCACGAGTTCCACCTTGTCGAACTGATGCTGGCGGATCATGCCGCGCGTGTCCTTGCCGTAGCTGCCGGCCTCGGAACGGAAGCAGGGCGTGTGGCAGACGAACTTAAGGGGCAGGCTTTCAGTGTCGAGAATCTCGCCGCGCACGATGTTGGTCACCGGCACCTCGGCGGTGGGAATCAGATACAGGCAGCTGCCGTCGGAGCGCTCGACGCGGAACAGGTCCTCCTCGAACTTGGGCAGCTGACCGGTGCCGAACATGCTGTCGGGATTGACGAGGTAGGGCGCATACACCTCCGTGTAGCCGTGCTCACGCGTATGGGTGTCGAGCATGAACTGGGCAAGCGCGCGGTGCAGGCGGGCGATGTCGCCGCGCATCAGCGTGAAACGGCTGCCGGCAATCTTCACGCCCGTTTCGAAATCGAGCCCGCCGATATTTTCGCCCAGCTCGACATGGTCCTTCGGCGCGAAATCGAAGGCCGGCGGCGTGCCCCAGCGGGCGACTTCGACGTTGCCCGTCTCGTCGCGGCCTGCCGGCACGCTCGCGTGCGGCAGGTTGGGAATCTGCGCTACGAAGGCATCCAGTCGTGACAGCAGCACGGCGAGCCTTTCCTCGTTCGCCTTGAGTGCATCGCCCAGACCGGCCACCTCGGCCATCACGGCGGACACGTCCTCACCCTTGCCCTTGAGCATGCCGATCTGCTTCGACAGCGTATTGCGCTTCGCCTGCAAGTCCTGCGTCTGCGTCTGCACCAGTTTGCGTTCGGCTTCGAGGGCCTCGAAAGGGGCAAGATCGATGGCCGCACCGCGACGGGCGAGACCGGCGGCGACTTGTTCGGGCTGCGTGCGCAGCAGTTGGATGTCGAGCATGAAAAAATCCTTGAGGCGCCCCGGGAGGCTGGTCTGAAAGTCTGGTCGAGCTATGCACGGCAAGTGTCTGTTTTGTCACGCGACACACCGCCATAAACCCACATCAATTGTGGATTTTATACTGAAAAATCAGCATGTTGTTATTGACTTGGCGATTTCCCGACCTAATATGGAAGAAAGTTTTCGCGACGAGGAGACCCCCGATGATTTCCATCAAGGATTGCATCGATTACAGCGACCTCACCGAAGAGGAAGTCGCCGCGATTGCCGAGCATGAGCACCTGCCTTACGCTTCTGCCGCACAGTTGGCCTGTTGCCTGGCGCAGTCGGAGAATGGCACCGAGGTATTGCGTTGCCTGCTCAAGAACGCTGTTTGCGACGCCGCGGATTGCGGGCACGCCGAAACATTGCGCACCGCACAGCGCGCGTGGAAGCAGTTCGTCGCCAACCACCCCGAACACTGGACCGGCTGATCAGTCTTTTTTCTGGCGGCGGTATTGCGCGTCGAGCGCCCGCAGGCGTTCGAGCTTTTCGCCGATCTTCTGCTCCAGCCCGCGCGGTGTCGGCTGATACCACTTCACACGCTGCATGCCTTCGGGAAAGTAGTTCTCGCCGGCCGCATAGGCCTCCGGCTCGTCATGCGCGTAGCGGTATTCGCGGCCGAAACCGAGCTCCTTCATCAGTTTCGTCGGCGCGTTGCGCAGATGCTCGGGCACCGGGCGGCTGGTGTCCTTCGCGATGAACTTGCGCGCCGCGCCATAGGCCAGGTAGCCGGCGTTCGACTTCGGCGCGACGGCCATGTAGAGCACCGCGTTGGCCAGCGCCAGTTCGCCCTCGGGCGAACCGAGCCGTTCGTAGGTCTGCACCGCCTCCAGCGCGATGGACAGCGCGCGCGGGTCGGCCAGGCCGATATCCTCGCTCGCCATGCGGATGATGCGCCGGCCCATGTAGAGCGGATCGGCGCCGCCATCGAGCATGCGCACCAGCCAGTAGAGCGCGGCGTCCGGATTCGAGCCGCGCACCGACTTGTGCAGCGCCGAAATCTGGTCGTAGAAGGCGTCGCCGCCCTTGTCGAAGCGGCGCAGGTCGGAGGCCA
>CAYNCH010000218.1:0-3926 GCA_964395815.1 uncultured Methyloversatilis sp. | reverse complement strand
ATCAGGCGGCCCGGAGCAGCCGCATTGGAATTGACGGCAGCCTCCACCGCACCGAGAAGAAATGGCGCTCGCAGTGGGTCGCGCATGAACTGTCGGTAAAGCCCCATGCTGTCATTCGGCACCTCCCTGCGCCCTGCCAATTGCAAGCGGTCGTTTCCGGCGCCTTGCTGGATCGTCTGCGCAACGATCTGTGCGAGCGGGGTGTCGGCGGCGACAGCCTGTAAGCAGGCCAGCCCGAGAAGCAGGGCCATGATGCGTTGAAGGAGGCGTGTCGTCATAGGCGATGAAAATGTCCCGGCCCGCAACCGGGGATGTTTGGCGCAAAACGCGCGGCCGGGCGCGCGGCCGGACACTTTACCAGCCGGGGCTTTTGACCTACATTCAAGGCCGCATGCTCCCGTTCGCGCTGTCCCTCCTGATCGTACTCGCGTCAATGTCCGCCGCCGGCGCCGACCTGCCGTTCGCCGCGCCACCGGCCGACAGCGAGGTGCAACTCTTTGTCGAGAACGACATGCTGGCGCGCACTGACCGTTACTACACCAACGGCATCAAACTCGGCATCGGATTGCCGTTCGACCTCCTGCAAACGCCGGCGGCCGATGTGCTGCGCCGCATCGATCCGGACAACGGTGCCGATGTGCATGTCGGCCTGTTCCTCGGCCAGAACATGTACACACCGCGCGACATCGCCATCGCGACGGCGCAGCCGGACGACCGTCCCTGGGCGGCGTGGCTCTATCTGGGCGGGGTGGCGCAGCGGGCGCGCGGCAATCGTCTCGATACCGTGGAATTCGATCTCGGCGTGGTCGGGCCGGCCGCGCTCGGCGAGCCGGTACAGAAAGCATGGCATCGCTTCGTAGGCGTGGGCCAGCCGCGGGGCTGGGATAACCAGGGCAAGAGCGAACCCGCCTTCTTGCTCTCCTATCTGCAGAAACGCCGCGTCGGCAGCGACCGTTTCGATCTGGTCGCCCACGGCGGCGCGACGCTCGGCACGGTGATGACCCTGGCGCGCGGCGGGGCGATGGTGCGGCTGGGCCGCAACCTCGAAGGCTTCGGGCCGGACACGATCGAGCCGGGCGGGGCGATGCTGCACGGCACCCGGGCGCAGGGTGCGGACGGGCGGATCGGCAACGCCTGGTATGTCTTTGCCGGCGTCGATCATCGCCTCGTGGCGCACAACATCTTCCTCGACGGCCCGGTGTTTCGCGACGGCCCGTCGGTGGACCGGCGCCGGCATGTGCGCGACCTGTCGCTGGGCTTCAGCGTCCGTCTCGATCGTTTGCGTTTTTCCTGGACGCGCGTGCAGCGCAGCGAGGAATTCCGCACTACGGCGGGCGGCGGCGGGGCGCAGCGTTTCGATTCACTCAACCTCGGCTTCGAATTCTGACCATGACTGCAACAACACCGGTTACCCATTGGCTACGCTTCGCCGCAGACGGCGCGGAGCACTTCGGCACTCTCGACGGCGCGACCGTCACCCTCTGGCAGGGTGACCTGTTCGCCGACCCGCAGCCGACCGACCGCCGCCTGCCGCTCGCCGCCGTGCGCGTATTGACGCCTTGTCGGCCCACCAAGCTGATCGGGCTGTGGAACAACTTCCACGAACGCGCGGCGAAGGAGGGACTGCAGCGGCCCGTGCATCCACCCTATTTCATCAAGGGCGCCAACTGCTATGCCGCGGACGGCGACGCGATCCGCCGGCCGGCCGGCTACGCGGGCATGGTGGTGTTCGAAGCTGAACTGGGCATCGTGATCGGGCGGCGCACCACGGCCGTCAGCGTCGCCGACGCCCCGGCGGCGATCTTCGGCTATACCTGTGTCAATGACGTGACCGCACGCGACCTGCTGCGCCTCGACCCGGCCTTCCAGCACTGGACGCGCGCCAAGAGTTTCGACAGTTTCGGCGTCTTCGGTCCCGTCATCGCGACCGGCCTCGACCCGGCCAGCCTGCGCGTGCGCGCCTGGGTCAATGGCGAGGAGCGCCAGAACTATCCGGTGAACGACATGTTCTTTTCGCCGGCCGAGATCGTCAGCCACCTGTCGCACGACATGACGCTGGAGCCCGGCGACGTGATCGCCTGCGGCACCTCGGTGGGGGCCGGGCCGCTGCAGGCCGGCGACACGGTCGACGTGGCAATCGACGGCATCGGCCGCCTCGTCAATCGCTTCGCCTGAAAGTCGGCGCCGGCGGGACGGCGGGCGTAAAATGCACCGCCTTGCGTTCCCCTGCACCCTATCCCGGAGCCCCACTGTGAGCATCAGCCCAGTACTAGACATCGTCGCCGACATGCGCGCCGGCAAGATGGTCATCCTCGTCGATGAGGAAGACCGCGAGAACGAAGGCGACCTCGTCCTCGCCGCCGAGCATGTCACGCCGGAGGCGATCAACTTCATGGCCAAGTTCGGCCGCGGGCTGATCTGCCTGACCCTGACCGAGGCGCGCTGCCGCCAGCTCGACCTGCCGCTGATGGTGCGCGACAACAAGACGCCGCACGGCACCGCCTTCACCCTGTCGATCGAGGCGGCCGAGGGCGTCACCACCGGCATCTCGGCCCACGACCGTGCCCGCACCGTGCAGGCCGCCGTAGCGAAGCATGCGAAACCAGCCGACCTCGTGCAGCCCGGCCACATCTTCCCGCTGATGGCGCAGAAGGGCGGCGTGCTGGTGCGCGCCGGCCACACCGAAGCCGGCTGCGACCTCGCCGCCATGGCCGGCTGCGAGCCGGCCGCGGTGATCTGTGAAATCCTCAAGGACGACGGCACCATGGCGCGCCTGCCCGACCTGCTGGAATTCGCCCGCGAGCATGGCTTGAAGATCGGCACCATCCGCGACCTGATCCAGTACCGCTCGGAAAACGAGAAGCTGGTCGAGTGCGTCGCCGACAAGGAGGTGATCTGCACCCACGGCAGCTTCCGCCTGCGCGCCTTCCGCGACCAGACCAGCAGCGACGTGCATCTGACGCTGACGCAAGGCGAGATCCGGCCCGAGTCCGAGACTTTGGTGCGCGTGCATGAGCCCGTGTCGGTGCTCGACTTCCTCGACTGCAAGAGCCAGCGCCACAGCTTCAGCATCGACCAGGCGATGGCGGCGATCGCCCAGGCCGGGCAGGGCGTCGTCGTCCTGCTGCATCGCGATGAATCGGGCGGCGACCTGCTCGCCGCGCTGAATGCCGACGAGGCCCGGCCGGCCCAGAAGTGGGACCCGCGCATCTACGGCATCGGCGCGCAGATCCTGCGCGAACTGGGCGTCGGCAAGATGCGGCTGCTCGCCAGCCCGCGCAAGATGCCCAGCATGGCGGGCTTCGGTCTCGAAGTGTGCGGCTACCTGAGCCCCGACGAAGCCCTGACATAACCGCCGGTCGGCAAACCGGCGCGGTGGGGGCTGGGTTGCTTGATGCGCGGTATAAGTCGGCGCCGGTGGGACGGCGGGGGGCTCGAATGAGCCGGGCCACGTGGGTTAAAAGTCAGGACTTCGCCGGCCAGGCAATCTGCACCTGCCGATGCTGCGTAACGCAGTCGCGGAGGTAGAGATTGATCAGGCTCTGGTAGGGCACCCCGGCATCTGCTGCCATGTCTTTGAAGTAGGCAACAACGTCTTCGGACAGACGCATCGTCACAGGCTTCTTGAGTTTGGATGCGTAGGGGTTCCTGCGCGATTTCAACTTGGCAAGGTCGTATTCGGCTTTCATGGCGTTTCACTTCCGTAATAAGTACTTTCACGCTTGGTCGCCTTGCGGGCAGAAATGATGCGGATCGTGTTCCCTGCATCCCGTTCGCAATGACAGACGAGAAGCAGTTTTGCTCCCGTACTCATGCCCAGCAACAAGAAGCGCTCCTCGTCGCCCGAATGATCGTCATCGAAGAACTGAACGGCAAACTCATCATAGAAAACGGATTGGGCTTCCTCGAAGGAAACCCCGTGCTTT
>CAYNCH010000217.1:0-3954 GCA_964395815.1 uncultured Methyloversatilis sp. | reverse complement strand
ACGATCCGAAGATCGAACTCGCGCCGCTGTTTGAAGGCGGCGGACATCAGCTCGGCATGCGATCGGGCACGCTGAACGTTCCGGGCATCATCGGTCTGGGCGCGGCCTGCGAAATCTCCCTGCAGTTAATGGCGGATGAATCCTCGCGCCTGGCGATCCTGCGCGACCGCCTTGAAAGAGGCATCATCAGTAAGCTCGGCGGCGTCTCTGTCAACGGCGGCGGCGAACGGCTTCCCCACTGCACCAATCTCTCCTTCGCCGGAGTCGACGGCGGTGTCCTGCTCTCGTCCAGTGGCTCATAGTACCGGCTACGCTCCTCTGTCCTCCTACGCTTCAACTCCTCAAAGTCCCGGTACAACGCCTTCTTAACCTCTGGCTTGATCGAGTCTACCAGCGCTCGCACTCGTACCGGATCAATCATACCAGTCGCAGGATCAATCAGCCGCTTTCGATGTAACCGAGCAATCTCCAACAACTCTGCCGGTAATGGTACGTCTCGAATGTCTGCCATACCCTAATTCACCGGCAACCCTTCATCGGTCAAATCTTCCTCTGCATCGTGGACTATCACGTACGAATCCGCGATCCCTACCCTCACGTCGTCCAAATTCGCGATATAGGCATGATTCAAAAACTTCGCCTTACTCAAAAAGACCTGACCACATTCCGGACATTCAAACATACCATAACCTCCGAAATTCATGGTCGCCGAGGGTTATATGGGGTCTTCGTTGATTGCGATAGCGGCGTTTGCCGTCATAACAGCCTCACGAACCTTACGGATTGCCGCCGTCTGGTCAGCGCACATCGGCGTTAATTCGTGAATCAGTAGAGCAAGCTCCTTTGCCTTATCGCGGATAGCAACGTAGCGTTCCGGTTGCGTCCCTGTCGGCTTGTGGTACGTAAACTCGCGCTCAATCTTCTCAACTGTCGGGTCAATCGGAAACCTCTCGGGTCTGTTCGGGTCTGGTGTGTCTGGATGCATTGTTTCTCTCTCCTATTTTTTGTTACTTCGGTATCTGTTAAATTCTTACCACTACGTACTCCTCATACGTACTTCCCAAATTTCACCAAAAACCTATACAGGACATAGGAAGTCCAATATCGGAATTCGGGAACTGCTCCATGTTACTAAACATACCTATAATACTCGACTATCCCGATTTCTCAAACTGCTCCACATCAACCCCTCTCGTCACGCGTGGCGTCGGGGATCGAAGTCGCCCCTGTGATCGAATCGTTGGACGCGTTGGCAGTGAAGCGCTTAGCGTTCTCTTTTGCTATCAGTTTACCGAGTGTTTCGCCGCTGTTTCGGACCTGTTCAACGGCTGTTGGACGTGTACTTGGTAGTTGTTTCGCCGGCGCTTCGGCGTTGTTGGTAGGCTGATTTTGGGTTGTTTGCCTGCCATGTCCTACATCGGAAGTATCTTCGATGTCGACTGTAGAGGCGCCTGGTGAAGCGAAATTGGAGTCTACAGGATCGGATACGCTAAATTCAGCGTCGACGGCAGTGTCCGACAACGCCTGGAGTAGCATATCGGTTAGGCCGGCGTTTATCTCGGAGTCCGGGATCGACCTGGTTGTCTGCTGGACGTGTTCGGAATACGTTCCGCCACCTTTTAGCATCCGATAGCTTGCCTGATCCGCTCGCTCGTTGTCTTCCGACATCACCGCTTGCGCCTGTTTTAGAGCCGCCAATGGCAGTGTATTCTTAATGATCTCTTTTGAGAACTCGAACGGATCATTGCCCGACTCTTCAATGAATTGGAGTTGACGTTGAATCGTGTTCTCGTGTAACCCTAAGACCTGCGCGATCTTAGTGAGCGTGACACCTTGCGCTCGAAGTGTCGAAATTGCGCCGCGTTGGAAGTCGTTTACTCTTCCAGATCGTGTTTTAGTTTGAGCCATACCTTAACGGCCTGCAATATGTATAGAGAGTAATCGCATGCGTGTATGCCTATTAGTGTCGGTTTTCTGGACAGTTAGTGTGCGCTAAGTGTCGGATTTCTGGACGATTTAGTGTCGAGATTCTGGACAGTTTCATATTGAGTAGGTATTGAGTGAAGTTGTGGTTGTCAAGATAAAAGATTGGGTTCTTGTGTTTGCCTGGGTTGCGCTTGACAGTATTGGAAAGTCGCGATCGTTTCGTTGCGCGTGCGCGCCGTTGGGAGTACTCTTACTGCTTGAGGCGCTAGCGTCGTTTTTTCTAGTTCTGGTTTGAACTCGAGATCTGTGCAAGTGGATAGGCTGGATTGCTTAATCCGTAGGGCAAGTTTAGCTTTGCTTCACTTGCAAGGTAGGTAGGGTATAGTATTCCCTTTACCTTCCTTTAGGTTCCCTAATAGGTTTATTTGTTAGGTTTGTCGGGGCCAGAGATTTACGGCTTGATCCGGTTTCCTCTTGTTCCCGCCTGCTTGTGCAAGCCCGTGGCTGGGGTGTGTCTTGTGTTCCTTCTACCTTGCGCACGGCTGGGGGTTTCCGCCCTAGACGCTTGCCAATTATGTCGTTCATCCGAGTATTGGTGCTTGGCAAGTCGTCACACCAATAAACGGGTATTGTTTACGGTGTTGGTACTGCCTTATGAGAGCAGGGTACGCAAATAACTTGTTTCGTTTCTGGATGCCAAGCGATCTTGGTACCAACAACAAACGGCTCATTGCATAGCACGCAACGGCCGGGATATTTCGATTCAAAGTAACGTAGCTTTGGCAAGTAAAGAGGGCGCCCACCTGCGAGCCTTCTCTTAGCCTTGTCCCAATTCATCCTACTCAATTAGAACTCCTGTTAGTTGTCGGATCGCTCGACAGGCCGGGCATTGCGCACCGGCCAACTAACGAGCGAACGCCTCAAGTACATTCCTCAATGTCATCTTGTCAACACTTTTTTTCATCCTGTACTGCTTGGCGTACAGTCCATTACAATTATTTTCTGTTTTATAGTAAATTTATCTTGACAGTATTCCGATACAGACTATATTGACGGTGTAGTCATTAATTTTACTATTTAACGGAAGGATTAAAAAATGCAAACAGAACGCCAAAAAGAAATGGCCGGTGAAGCGTTGACTAGGGCCCGATCCGGGCAATCACTTGCCAACGAAACAATCACAATTCAAGAGTTTGTACGCCGGGGAATATCAGTAGACGATATTCATCCACGTGTTAATGTCCTAACCTTTTGGGCCTGGAAAGCGCTTAACCGATCGGTTAGAAAAGGGGAACATGGAGTAAAGCTAACAACTTGGATTCCGTACGAAAAGAAAGATGGGACAGAGGGCCTAAGGCCTAAGACTTGTGTTGTGTTTCATGTTTCGCAAACTGATCCGATCAGCGGCCATGCTGATTTTAAGTTGACCGATCCGGCGCCGGCTAAGGCCGATCCAATAGCGCCGAAACAGGCCGCAAATACCAGTCAACAATTCGAATACTTCAGCGACGAGTTTAAGCAGGTAGGGTAGGACTATGAATATCGAACAAAACACGCGCCGGGAAGAAATGCTTGAAAAGGTCCGGAAGGTCCTGGCAATGGCACGCGATAACGGCGGAAATGAGAATGAGAAGCAAGCGGCTTTAGACCGTGCCAACAAACTCATGGCCGCCTATGGCATACAAGAGGCCGAAATTGACATGGAACAGATCGAAAAGAACGACATGATTTTTGGCGAATGTCAAGCCGGCCCGGACGGCAAAGCGCCGGAAAAGGGAAAAGTATATCGCCAATTCCCCACTTGGGCCGGTGTCCTGTCTATTGGCATAGCCCGATTTACCGGCACAATTACAGTTAGACGCCGCAATGAATTTGGAGAAGTTTGCATATTCCAAGGTGAAAAGAATGACGTTCTTTTTGCTCGCTGGTTGTTTGGCGCTTTGGTTTATCAGATTCAGATCGAACAATTGGCGTCGGGCTGGACTAAGCAGTCCGATTGCAATCAATTCAGATACGGCGCCGCAGCGA
>CAYNCH010000216.1:0-3968 GCA_964395815.1 uncultured Methyloversatilis sp. | reverse complement strand
ATGGAAACGTGCCTTGCAGCGCTGGCGGCGGCTACCTCGGCACCGGCCAACCGGGAACATCTGGTCGCCGTCTGCGTGGCCAGCGGCACGGCACTCGCAGCCTTGCGCCGTTATCTCGACGACCTCGTCACCGGCCATCCCGACCAGCCGCTGCGGCTCTTTCCCCCCTACCGGGCACTGGCATTGGCAGCGGGAGCGCCGGAACCCTCCCCGCACATGCTGTTTTTCCCCGGTCCAGGCTGCCGACCGGCAGCGCGCCCTGCGACCGTCGCCCTGCCGGCGACACGGCTCAAGGCCCTGCGCCTCGGCTTCGCGCGCGGCCTGGCCAAATGGCAGGCGGGCGAGACACGCGGCCTCGCCGAGATGCGCAATGCCGTTGCCCACATCGAGCTCGGGTTGTCCGATCCGGACGAGCGCCAACCCTGGTGGCTCGCCACTGCCTGGTTCGATGTCCTCGCCGCACAGACCACTCCGGTGCCGCATGCCGACTCGCTGGAAGCGCTGGACCGGCTGATCGAAACCTTCGCGGCCGGTGGCTCGGTCGCCCTGCCGGAGGGACTGCGCAGCGAACTGCTGTACGCAATCGCCAGTGCACGGGCGGGCAGTCCGCTGGTTGACGAGATACGCAGCAGCTGCGGACTCGATGCCCTGATACCGCACGCTGCGGGCGAGCCGGAAACGCACCGCGATGCCTGCCGCGCTCCACTGGCGACAGCGATGGAGGAATGGGAGCGCTGCAGCCAGGGTCAGGCGATTGCGCTGATGCGCTTCCACGATGTGTCCCAGCTGCTCGCTGCGACCGCCCAGGCCAGCAGCGACGTCGAACTGGCCCGGCTGACCGCCGGCATCGCGATGTTCGCGGGCTGGCTGCGCCAGCAGCCCGAGCGCTGCGACGACGAGATTGCCCTGACCGTGGCGGCCACCCTGGTGCTGGCCGAGGAGGCCATCGAACGCGAAGGGGCACGCCGCCCCGACGACGAACCCCTGTTCACCGCGGCCGTCACGGTCCAGCTCGATGGCCTCGCCGCGCTGCAGCAGGGCCGGGCGGTACCCGCCCCCGTGCCACAGGGCTGGCGCGACCGTCAGTTGGTCGGCCAGGCAGCGCAGGAAATCCGTGCGGAACTCGAAGCGGTGGAGGCACAGCTTGACGCGATATTTCGCGCTCAGGCTGACGCGGCGGCGGCCGGCCCCGCGCAGGAAAAAATGCAGCGCTGCTCCGCCGTCTTCGCGATGCTGCTGGAAAACGAGGCTGCCCATATGGGCGCTGCGGTCGCCTCCCGGCTGGCGACCTGGGACGATGCACACCCACCCTCCGCCGCCGACTTTCCGGTCGTCGCGGAACGCATCGCCGCGCTGGCGATATATGCCGATTCACTCGCTCATGGCCAACCCGACCCGGGCGTGCTCGCCAATCTCGACATGGCCATGCCCCCCGATGTCTCCTCCGCCCGCTGCCCCCCGATGGCGGCGGACGAGCCGGTATGCATCGGCGAACTGGCCATCGCCCTGACGCTCTACCGGCTCTATGTCGATGAAGCCCGGGACCATGTCGCCCGCTTGCGGCAGACGCTGTCGGGCAGCACGGGTATCCCCGCGCGCGACGCCATCCGTGCGGCGCATACGCTCGCCGGCATTTCCGCCGGCACCGGCTTCGCCGCCGTGCAAGCGCTCGCTCACGCCCTGGAAAGTGCGCTGGTGCGCCATTCACTGGCGCGGGTGACCCCCGACGAGGCCGCGACGATGCTGTTCGCCCGTGCGGTCGGCTCGCTCGACGGCATGGTCGGCGCCATTGCCGAACGCCGTTCCCCGGCCGCGGATGCCCTCCTGACCCAGGCGCTGGCAGCCCTGCAGCCGACCGCTGCTGCCATGCCGGCCAGTGCAGTGCCGCCAACTCCTCCGGCGGATATTTCGCCCCTCGCCGAACGCCGCTGCTCGCGACCGGGCGACGAAGTCGATCCGCAACTGGCCGTCCTGTTCCTCGAGGAAGCGGACGAGCAGCTGCCCCAGCTCGCCGCCGACCTGCAGGCCTGGCGTGCCGCGCCCGGCGACGCGGCCATCGGCCGGCGCCTCGCCCGCCTGCTGCATACCTTCAAGGGCGGTGCGCGCATGTGCGGCGCGATGGGACTCGGCGAACTGACGCACGGCATGGAGGCCCGGGTGGAGGAAGCGCTGGCCGCTGGCGGTGCTTCGCCCGGGCTGCTCGACAGCCTCGATGCCGCGCTCGAACGCACCCACTCCCTCGTCGACGCCCTGCGACCGAAACCGGCCGGCACGCCACCGGTCGCCGCGACCAGACTCCCCGTGGCAGCGCTGCCGAACCCTTCGGAGGCGACGTCCGCTGCCGCCATCATGCTGCGCGTGCGCGCCGATCTGGTCGATCAACTTGTCAACGACGCCGGCGAACTGGCGATCGCCCGCAGCCGCATCGAAGACAGCATGAAAGGCGCGCGCGGGGCGCTGACCGACCTGACCGAAAACATCGCGCGGCTGCGCGGCCAATTGCGTGAATTCGAGATCCATGCCGAGGCGAGCATGCAGTCGCGCCACGGACTGCGGGACTTGCAGCGTCGCGACTTCGATCCGCTCGAACTGGACCGCTTCACGCGCCTGCAGGAACTGACGCGCATGATGGCGGAGAGCGTCGGCGACGTCGCCACCGTGCAGCATGCGCTGCTGCGCCAGGTCGAGGCATCCGGCGAGGCACTGGCCGTCCAGGCACGCATCAACCGCGAACTGTCGCATGCCCTGCTGCGCGCACGCATGGTGCCCTTCGCCTCGGTCGCCGACCGCCTGCACCGCGTGGTGCGCCAGACCGCGAAGGAGCTGGACCGTCAGGCCAATCTCGACATCGCGGGCGGCGACACGCCGGTGGATCGCAATGTGCTCGAACGCATGCTCGCACCGCTGGAACACCTGCTGCGCAACGCGGTCGCCCACGGCATCGAGTCGCCGGAGCTGCGCCGCGCCGCCGGCAAGCCGGTGCTCGGGCAGATCATACTGGCCATCGCGCCGGGCGACAACGACATCACTCTGACGCTCACCGACGACGGTGCCGGTCTCGATTTCGCCGCGATCCGCCGCCGAGCCGCGCAGCGCGGACTGCTGACGGAAGATGCGCATGCCGACGACGACATGCTCGTCGAACTGATTTTCCGCCCCGGCTTTTCGACCGCCACGGAAATCAGCGAAATCGCCGGCCGCGGCGTCGGACTCGACGTGGTACGCGACGAAGTGGTACGGCTCGGCGGCCGCATCGCGGTCGGCGCCACGCCCGGCCAGGGCACGCGCTTCGAGATCGTCCTGCCGCTCACGCGGGCGTTGATCCCGGTGATGCTGGTCGAGGCGGCCGGACAGACCTGGGCGATTCCGGCTGCCCTGGTCGAGGATGCACAGGCACTCGATGCACATGAAGCCGCCACCCGGCGTGCCGCCGGCGGCTTCATGCGCGAAGGCCGCCATTACCCGTGGCGCAGTCTCGCGCAACTTTACCGCTTCGCTGAAAACGCTCCGGCGACCTGCTGGCAGCTGCTGCTAGCCGGCAGCGGCGAAACGCTGGCCCTCGAAGTCGCGGCCTTGTCCGGCCATCAGGAAGTCGTCGTCAAGCCGGTCGGCGACCAGCTCGCCCGTGTGCCTGGCCTGGCCGGGGCGACGGTGTTGCCGGACGGTTCGGTCGCCCTGATCGTCGATCCACTCACCCTCGTCCGGCGCGGTGGCTTCATCGACGCCGTCCCGTCAGCACCGACTTTTGCCGCCGCAGCGGCGGCGGATGCGGCCACGGTGATGGTGGTGGACGATTCGCTGACGGTACGCAAGATCAGCGGCCGGCTGCTCGAACGTGCCGGCTACCGGGTCATGACCGCGAAGGACGGCGAGGATGCCCTGGCGCAGATCGGCCAACAACTTCCCGACGTGATCCTCGCCGACATCGAGATGCCGCGCATGGACGGCTTCGAGCTGGTGCGCGCCCT
>CAYNCH010000215.1:0-3968 GCA_964395815.1 uncultured Methyloversatilis sp. | reverse complement strand
CGCTACATGCTCGGCGAGAAGTAAGTCATGGCGATGACGAAGCTGGCGGAATCGAACAACGCCAAGACCCTCCTGATTCCCGGCGACTTGCAGGAGACGCTGCGCAGTGTGCTCGGCAGGAAGTAGCGGCCATCAGGTGCCGGTCAGCGCGCGTCGTCGTCTGAGCCCCCAGGCACTGGCGAACAGCAGCAGGCCGATGGTCGCGGAGGTCAGCGCCAGCGGCCGCAGCGTGCCGTCGTGGCTCAAGCCGACCCAGGTGCCGGCGACGAGAGCCGCTACCATTGTCAGGAAGCCGAGCAGTCCCGCTGCAGCACCGGCTTCACGCGGTAAAGGCGATACCGCACCGGATTGCGCACACGGGAAATTGATGCCGTGTGCGCCCATCGTCAGGAACAGGCAGCCGACCACTACGCTCCAGTGATGTATGCCGGCGAACACCAAAAATGCGAACAGCACGCCCGCCAGCAGCGATAACGTTGCACCGAACAACAGCGTGTGCGCTAAACCATGGCGTGCCAGCAGGCGACGACAGACGATGGTGCCGAGCAGGTAGCCCGTGACGCCGAAGGCGAAGCAGTAGCCATACCACTCGGTGCGCACGCCGAGGATCTCGATCAGCACGAAGGACGAGCCGGAAATGAACGTGAAGATCGCCGCGTAGGACAGCGCACCGGGCAGCGTCCAGGCCCAGAAAATGTCGGCGCTGGCGAGACGGCGATAGAGCGCAAAAAGGTTGCGTGTCGCGGCCGGATTGCGGTGCCGGTTGGTTTCCTCCATCCAGCGCAGCGCGGCGAGCGCCAGCACGATGCAGAACAGGGTGTGGAAGACGAAGGCGGCGCGCCAGCCGAAGCCGACCTGCAGGTAGCCGCCCAGCACCGGTCCGAAGATCGGCGCGAGCGCCAGCAGCGAGCTTGCCTTCGACAGCATCTGCGCGCCCTCCGCGGGCGTGAAGACGTCGCGGATCAGGGCGCGTGCCACCACGGCGGCGGTACAGCAGCCGGCGGCCTGCACCAGTCGCGCGCCGACGAGAATCGGGAGTGTTGGCGCCAGTGCGCAGGCGAGGCTGGCGGCCCCGTAAATGGCCAGGCCGACGAGCAGTACCGGGCGACGACCATAGCGGTCCGACAGCGGGCCGCTGACGAGTTGCGCGACACCGAAACCGATGACGAAAAATGACAGCGTCTGCTGTACGGCAGCCGGCGTGGCGCCGAAGCCGGTGGCGAGGTGGGGCAATGAGGCGAGGTAGAGGTCGGTGGACAGCGGCTGCAGCATCAGGCAGCCAGCGATCAGCCAGAGGATCGTGGTCGGGCTCATCGATGGACGCTGCGATGAAACGTCAACGGGCATCCTTCATCAAGCGTTGTTTTTCGCGGTTCCACTCGCGCTCTTTTTCCGTCGCGCGCTTGTCGTACTGCTTCTTGCCCTTGGCGAGGCCGATTTCGAGCTTGACGCGGCCCTTGGTGAAATGTAGTTCGAGCGGCACGAGCGCATACCCGGCGCGTTCCACCTTGCCGATCAGTTTGGCGATTTCACGGTGATGCAGCAGCAGTTTTCGCGTGCGGACCGGATCGGGCTTGATGTGGGTCGAGGCGGTCGACAAGGGGCTGATGTGGCAGCCCAGCAGCCAGACTTCGCCATCCTTGACGATGACGTAGGCTTCCTTGATCTGCACGCGGCCGGCGCGGATCGACTTCACCTCCCAGCCTTCCAGCACCAGGCCGGCCTCGTACTTCTCCTCGATGAAGTAGTCGTGGAAGGCTTTCTTGTTGTCGGCGATGCTCATGGGCAAAAGTTCGTGCGCGGTAGAATCGGCCAATTCTAAAGCACCGCATAGCAATGGCCTTGGTCGAAAAGTCGGTCCTGATCCCGCGTACGCCCGAACAGATGTTCGAACTGGTGGACCGCGTCGAAGACTATCCGCAGTTTCTGCCCTGGTGCGGCGGAACCGAGCTGATTGCCCGCACGGCAACACACACGGCAGCGCGCATCCACGTCAACTACCACGGTATCAAGCTGCACTTCGCGACCGAGAATCCCAAGGAGGCACCGTCCCGGATGGATATCGAATTCCGCGAAGGGCCGTTTCGTCGCCTCGATGGCGGCTGGCGATTTACGGCGCTCGGCGATGTGGGCTGCAAGGTCGAGTTTCGTTTGCATTACGAGTTTTCCAGCAAACTGATCGAAAAGGCGCTGGGACCTGTTTTTGGCCACATCGTGAATACTTTCGTCGATTCCTTCGTCAAGCGTGCCCACCATGTCTACGACTGACCCGCAACAAAACCCGAGGACCATCAAGGTCGAAGTCACATACGCCCGCGCCGATCATCAGGACCTGGTGCCGGTCACGCTGCCGGTGGGGGCAACCCTGCTGCAGGCGCTCGAGGCCTCGGGGCTGCCGGTGCAATATCCGGAGATCGATCTTGCCAAGGGTAAGTTCGGCATCTACAGCAAGCTGGCGCGTCCCGATACCGTGTTGCGCGATCGCGATCGGGTGGAAATCTACCGCCCCCTCATCGCGGACCCCAAGGAAGTGCGCAAACAGCGCGCCGCCGAGGGCAAGGTCATGAAAAAAGGCGGCGGGACCGCAGAGGAGTAGCGTACCGGAAGCGGGACGCGCTCCGGCCTACTGGTCGCCAGGCGTTACATTGACCGGTGGGGGAACTGGCGGACTGACGGGTACAGGCTTGTTGTCGGCCTGCTGCTTTTCCTCCTGGGCTTTCTGCAAGCGTTCCCGTTCAGCCATTTGCCGTTCGAGAAAGGCCTTGCGCCGGGTCTCGGCATCTTCCGGCGGTGCGGGCGCACGCAGTGTCCGTGCGACATCCTCCTTGCCTGCCGGCGGTCGGTCACCATAATGGATTTTCCCGCTGGCATCCTTCCACGAATACATCTGGGCCAAACCGGTTATCGGTACGAGACCCAAGGTCAGCATGACGAGCAGACGCGTATGCATGGTTTCCTCCGCTTCGGTTGTCCGGTTTGCCTGGCCGACTGGCCGCCACGTATAATAACGTTTTGGATAAGGATAACAGCATGCGACTCCTTCAGAAGGCGCTGACCTTCGACGACGTTCTCCTCGTTCCCGCCCATTCGGCGATTCTCCCACGCGATGTTTCCCTGGCTACCCGTCTGACCCGCAAGATCCGCCTAAATCTGCCGCTGGTTTCCGCGGCGATGGATACCGTCACGGAAGCGCGCCTAGCGATCGCCCTGGCCCAGGAAGGCGGTATCGGCATCATTCACAAGAATTTGGAACCGGCTGCCCAGGCGGCCGAAGTGGCCAAGGTCAAGCGTTACGAATCGGGGGTTCTCAAGGACCCGATTACCATCCCGCCGACCATGACCGTGCGTGATGTGCTCGCCCTGACCCGGAGCTACAGGATTTCCGGCCTGCCGGTCGTCGAGAATGGCAAGGTCGTCGGTATCGTCACCAACCGTGACTTGCGCTTCGAGACGCGCTACGACGAAGTGATCGGCAACATCATGACGCCGCGCGAGCGCCTGGTGACCGTCAAGGAGGGCGCGACCACCGACGAGGCCAAGGCGCTTATGCACAAGCACCGTCTCGAGCGAGTCCTGGTCATCAATGATGCCTGGGAATTGCGCGGCTTGATGACGGTAAAGGATATCCAGAAATCGACCGACCACCCGCTGGCTGCCAAGGATGAACATGGTCGCTTGCTGGCGGGTGCGGCTGTCGGCGTGGGCGAAGGCACCGAGGAACGCGTCGCCGCCCTCGCCGAGGCTGGCGTCGACGTGATCGTCGTCGATACCGCCCACGGACACTCGCAGGGCGTGCTCAAGCGCGTCGAATGGGTCAAGAAGAACTACCCGCAGATCGAGGTGATCGGCGGCAATATCGCCACCGGTGATGCCGCTCGCGCACTCGCCGATCATGGCGCCGACGCCGTCAAGGTCGGCATCGGTCCCGGCTCGATCTGTACCACGCGTATTGTTGCTGGCGTCGGGGT